>USKC01000210.1 GCA_900555195.1 uncultured Lachnospiraceae bacterium | reverse complement strand
CATGATTTAGGTATACATGGCATCTTTACTTTGTACTATTTTTATACTATCACTATTCCGCCCGAAGGGCTGGCTGACGCCTACGGCAAGGCAGCTTTTAAGGACCCACCTGAACATCCTGAAGAAGGTCCGGAAGATCCTGCCGATAACGGATGTGGTGCTGGAAGCCAACAGGTTTGCATTCATGCAACTGGACAACCCGCATATCTTCCGGTGGCAGTTCCAGTACGGCCCCCTGCATGGGAAAGGGAGTGTGGAAAATGCCGTAAAGGAGCAGCAGGGCGGAACCTGTATCTTCTGTAAACATGAGATCGAGCATTACCACCACATCATCCCCCGGAGCAGGGGAGGAAGCAATACCCTTCCTAATACGGCGGGGTTATGCAATGCATGCCACGATAAAGTCCATAAGTCGGAAGAATGGTTCCGGAAATTGAAGAAAAAGAAAGCCGGGCTGAATAAGAAATACGGGGCCCTGTCCGTGCTGAACCAGATCATCCCGTACCTGGTGGACAGTTACACGGAACTGTTCCCGGACCATACCTATGTGACAGCCGGGTACAGCACGAAGCAGTTCCGGGAAGACCACGGCATAGAAAAAGACCATGACCGTGATGCCGCCTGCATTGCGTGCAGCATTTTGGAGAAGGTGGACGGGATCGTATTCCCGGGAATGACATACCAGATGGAACAGTTCCGGAGGCATGACCGTGCCAGGATAAAATCTTTCCGGAACAGGTATTATTACCTGGGGAAAGAAAAGGTGGCGGTCAACCGGAAAAAGGCAATTCTGGCAGACCCTTCCGGGAAAGAGAAGGACGGGAAGCTTCAGACCCAGGACTCGCTGGAGGACTGGTTTACCAAAGAAACTGAGAGAAACGGCTTGCAGGAAGCGGAGAGAAAGCGTTCCCGCCTGAGGGCGGTGAAAAGCATCCGGATCCGGAACAACATGCAGAGGCCCCTTCCTGGGAGTAGCTTTATCTTTGACGGAAAGAGATATCTCCTGACTGGCAACCATGGGGAATATTATCAGACAAAAGTGGCGGGAAAAACAGTAGAATTCCTGAAGTCAAAATGTAGGATAGCCGCGGGGAACCAGGGGCTGGTCTATACCGGACAGGTAAAAAGCGGCGCTTCCTCCCATGTCTAAAGACACGGGTGTCCCCGCGGACGCCGCTTTTGATGAAACTGGCAGGAATATTGAAAAAGGCGGCCTCGTACGCCATATATGACGGAAAAGTTTGGAAAGAATGCGGAGAGCCAATGTATGAGATCGCAACCTTTGGATTGGGACATAACCATGGCGGGACTTCCATGTTTATCGAATTTTTCTACAATCCAAATGTGCCGAAAGATTATTATTTCAATGCCCTTAACAAGGAAGATGCAG
Source organism: uncultured Lachnospiraceae bacterium (assembly GCA_900555195.1). GTDB lineage: Bacteria > Bacillota > Clostridia > Lachnospirales > Lachnospiraceae > Eisenbergiella. The sequence goes on along the minus strand of USKC01000210.1, from coordinate 4,315 downwards.
TCAGGTATGCAGATAAAGTTGCAGAAGAACGGGGGATACGGATGATATCGGCAAATTTGGAAAAGACATTGATATCAAGGTATTAATGCCTGAATGTGTTAAGAGAGATCCAGAAAAAGAACACGGTGACGGTGATCCTTTTCTGAACTCCATGGAAAAAATAGCCAGGGCTTCGGATAGTCCGGCTGAAGCCGGGATTCTTGCAATTGCGTACACAACAAGCGAGGTAAGCGGATCATGAGTGACAAAACAATCCTTGACGCATGTTGCGGCAGCCGGATGTTCTGGTTCGACAGGAATAATCCTGATGTAGTCTTTGCAGACAATCGGTATGTCAGCACAACCTTATGTGATGGTCGTACGTTGGTGATCGAACCGGATGTGGAAATGGATTTCCGGGATATGCCGTATCCAGATAATACGTTCAACTTGGTGGTTTTTGATCCACCGCATTTGATCTATGCAGGGGAAAAATCCTGGTTGGCTCAGAAATATGGTGTTTTGCCGAAAGAATGGCAACCGTACTTGAAAGCAGGATTTTCAGAATGCATGCGGGTTTTAAAGCCGACCCACACGTTGATCATGAAATGGAATACGGAACAAATCAGTCTTTCGCAAATGCTTAAAGCCATCGGATACCATCCGCTGTTTGGCGACCAGAGAGGGAAAACCAGATGGCTGGTGTTTCAAAAAAAAGAATAATTCACCAAGGGCAGCTATCGGCTGCCCTTTTTCTGTATTGCAGATGTTATTTTGTTTCTTTATAATATTGTCATATACAAAAGAGGGTTCGATATGGAAGACAGAAGATATATAGCGATTGATTTAAAATCATTTTATGCATCTGTAGAGTGTATGGACCGCGGCCTGGACCCAATGATAACCAACCTTGTAGTGGCAGACCCGTCACGCACAGAAAAAACCATATGCTTGGCTGTTTCTCCGTCTTTGAAAGCATATGGCATTCCCGGACGACCGCGGCTATTTGAGGTCGTCCAGAAAGTGAAGGAAGCAAACATACGGAGGAAACAAAATGCTCCTGGGAAATCGTTCTCCGGAGCGTCCATAATAGATTCTGAGCTGAAATCTGATACATCTCTGGCAATCGACTACATAGTCGCTCCACCGCAGATGGCGCGGTATATGAAAATCAGTTCACAGATATACCAGGTCTATCTGAAGTATATTGCACCCGAAGATATCCATGTATATTCCATAGATGAGGTTTTCATGGATGTGACCGGCTATCTGCGGACTTATGGGATGTCCCCACGGGAGCTTGCCATGAAAATGATCCTTGACGTTCTGAAGACGACAGGGATCACGGCAACCGCTGGTATCGGAACAAACCTGTATCTCTGCAAAGTCGCCATGGACATCGAAGCCAAGCACATCCCAGCCGACTCCAATGGGGTTAGGATCGCAGAGCTGGATGAGATGAGCTACAGACGTTCCCTGTGGGATCACCGTCCTCTCACCGATTTCTGGAGGGTGGGGAGAGGATACCAGAAGAAACTGAAAAGCGTGGGTCTGTATACGATGGGAGATATAGCCAGATGTTCGGTAGGAAGCAGCCGGGATTACTATAATGAAGATCTGCTGTATAAACTGTTTGGTGTCAATGCGGAACTCCTGATCGACCATGCCTGGGGATGGGAGCCATGCACCATTGCCGATATTAAGGCATATAAACCAGAAAGCAAGAGTGTAGGGGCCGGTCAGGTGCTCCAATGTCCCTATACCTTCGAGAAAGCAAGGCTGGTCGTGCATGAGATGGCAGATTCCCTGGCGCTTGATTTGGTGAGTAAAAGACTCGTAACGGACCAGGTTGTGCTTACTGTCGGATACGATGTAGATAACCTGAAGGATCCAGAACACCGGGATAAATATCATGGGGAGATAAAAACCGACCGCTACGGCAGGGAAATCCCCAAACATGCACATGGAACCGGAAATATAAAGCAATATACCTCTTCCTCGCATTTAATTATCCAGGCAGTACTGGACCTGTATGACCGGATCATGGACAGGGATCTTCTGGTACGACGGATTAATCTGGTAGCAACCCATGTTATCCCCGAATCCGAAGCCAGACAGGAACTTCAATATGAGCAGCTCAGCCTTTTTACTGATTATTCCGCTCAGGAAAAGCAGGCCAAAAAAGAAGAGAAGGATTTGGAAAAAGAGCGGAAAATGCAGGAAGCCATGCTGGAGATTAAAAAGAAGTTCGGGAAGAATGCGATCCTAAAAGGTATGAACCTGCAGGAGGGCGCTACTGCGAAGGAAAGGAATTCCCAAATCGGGGGACATAAAGCATAGGACTGGAAATCACTATGAAGAAATATAGATCACGGAAAATCTGGATACCGGCGAATAGAAGAAGAATGAAACTCCTTATCCTTCAGCCTGAAGGAAATAATCAAATGCGGACTGGTGTGTTATGGATCCATGGCGGCGGATATGCTACCGGAATGCCGGAGATGGTATATTTCACCCGTGCGAAAGACCTGGTAGAGAAATCTGGAGCGGTGGTCATCTCTCCAGATTACCGTCTTTCTGGTAAAGCACCATATCCGGCGGCTCTCATAGACTGTCATGTCGCTCTGAAATATATGCTGGATCATGCGGATGAGCTTGGAATCCGCTCTGATCAGCTCATGGTAGGAGGGGAGAGTGCAGGAGGCGGGCTGACCGCTGCCCTATGCATGTACGAAAAGGATATTGGAGGGATACGGATTGCTTTCCAGATGCCTTTATATCCGATGCTCGACGACCGCGATACCGAAAGTTCAAAGAACAACCACGCTCTTGTATGGAATACAAGAAGGAATCATCATGCGTGGAGGATATACTTGCGCAGGTTTGCTCATAAAGAGGTTCCATGTTATGCGGCGCCGGCACGACGAGAGGACTACTCCGGCCTGCCGCCGGCTTATTCCTTTGTATCTACAGCGGAACCATTTTATATGGAGGCGGTTGAATATGTTCAAAACCTCAGGCGTGCAGGGATTAAGGCTGGGCTGAATGTATATCGCGGTCTGTTTCATGCCTTTGATATGTTTATGCCTTTTCACCCGGCCAGCAGGCACGCAGCCAGGGAGTTCATCCGCCATTTCGCCTATGCCCAAAAACATTTCTTTGCTCCGCAGGAAAGTATAGAGAAAAAGGACTATTGACCATGGCAGACAACTATGATGACATTATCAACCTTCCACACCATGTCTCAGACCATCACCCCCACATGTCCATGTCGGACAGGGCTGCCCAATTCAGCCCTTTTGCGGCGCTGACCGGATACGGGGATCTGGTGAATGAGACTGTCCGTTATACGGAAGAACGGCCGACATTGACTGAAAGTGAGAGAGAAGAGCTAGATGCGAAGTTCCAACAGTTTCTTTTGAACAGCCCGCCGGACGCCCAACTTTCGGTCACTTACTTCCTTCCGGATGAAAAGAAAGAGGGTGGATCATTCCAGATCGGAACTGGTGCAGTCAAAAAAATTGACCAATTTAGTCAAGAAATTATTTTTTCTGATGGGGACAGGATCAGGATTGAGGATGTTCTTGACCTGACATGGGATGAGAGGGATTGATTTTTTACAGCACAATGCATCATGCATATTCCTTTTGTAGTTAATGACAGATTGATCCATGGGTCAAGAATTAGAAACGGAGGAATATGAGAATGGCAGAAGGCGTAAGAGTCATTATGGAGTTGCATGATATCTTCGATGAATACGAGGATATAGATGAAGCATTTGACGACCTTGGGAAGGAAAAATTTTGCCGAAAAGTTCACGAGGCTGCGAAGTACACTATGATGTATAATTTCCCTGGAGCAGTAGACAGCGTGTCCGATCTTGATACATCTGACCTGAAGGATGATTGGCTTCTTGGGGTAGAAAGACCAGACGGAATAATAGGGGTTGCGGAGAAATGGAATATCACCCTTATGGAAAGGCTAAAAGCCCGCCTTGAACCCTTTGAAAAACTCAAAGAAACATGGCATAAATCTGATTTGTTTTCCGTTTTTGAGGCGCTTGAGCACGGAAAGAAGGAAGATGGTTTTCATTACGATACTGTGCTGTACAATTTGAGGAAATCCTTGGCGGAATTGGATGGGCATTTTGAATATGCCTGCTATGGGATTATCATTACAGAGGAAACTTTCGGATATAGCTTCAGTACGAAGCTTGGAGAAGCCGAAAAACAGAGCATGATTGAACATCCGAAAAATTTTGCTGTTTTTTGGATGTATTACGAATAATGATAGGAGCCGCTGCGGGAGCAGCAGAAGATCCCAAACCAGAGGAAGG
>USKC01000209.1 GCA_900555195.1 uncultured Lachnospiraceae bacterium | reverse complement strand
GGAGGGGGACGAAGCGCCCCGGATTGGGCCTGCTATGTGCCGGAAGGATGCAGGAAGGGATAGTGCCATACACCGAAGTAACAATAAAAGCAATATATTTATGGATAAAAGGGTTGCGGTGAAGCTCAAAAAATTATATAATTTAGAAAAAGCTAAAATATTTTAGAATAGTCCAAACGCTTAATGCGAGGGGAGGGAAAGGAAGAAAATGCAGGCATATCTATTCGTGCATTTCAGAGAAAAGACCACACCTGACGGCGAGCAGGTATATTTTGGCCTCAGCAGGGACGGGTTTTGCTGGGAGGAAGTGAACGGCGGAAGGCCGGTGCTTTGGGCTTATTATGGGGATAGGGGCGTGCGGGACTTTACGATTACCCGCTGCGCCAAAACAGGGAAGTTCTATATTTTTGCCACCGATTTAAGCCTTTCCTATGGGATGAGGAATCAGTATCACCATTCTTGGGACGAGATCGGCAGAAACGGGAGCAAGGCCTTCTCCGTATGGGAATCGGAGAATCTGACGGACTGGAGCGAGCAGAGGCTTGTGCGGATCGGGGACGACGACTTTGGATGCATGTGGGCTCCGGATCTCCTTTATGACAGGAAAAAGGGGGATTATCTGCTGCATTGGTCATCTTCTCACAGGAGCAATGGCTATGGGCCGAAAGGGATCTATTATTCCAGGACGGCGGATTTTACGAACTTTACAAAGCCCGCGCTTTTGTATCAGAAAGAGGACAGCGGCGTGATCGATTCGGCCATCTATGAGGAGGACGGCGTTTATTACATGTTCGTTAAGAGCGAGGGCAATCCATCCAAGATCATCCTGCTTCGGGCCAAAGATGCGGCAGGACCCTATGAGCGCGTGGTAGCCTTCGATGAAAGCATGAAGGATGTGGAAAGCGGGCTCTATGAAGCGCCCACAGCTGTACGGCTGGAGGATGGGAGATGGTGCCTGTTTCTGGATTTTTACGGTGTGCAGGGCGCTGGGCAGGGATATGTGCCTTTTGTGGCGGACAGCCTGAAAGAAGGAAAGTTCGTGCGCTCCGATCAGGCGTTCCATTTCCCGTATGGATTCAAACACGGAACGATCCTGACCATAACAATGGAGGAATATGAACGGATGAAGTCCTTTGACTGGTCGCATGAGGGATACTGGTGATTTTGGGGAAGGTTTTCCCGAAGTCGTTGAGCCATAGCAAGATTAAGAAAGAAAAGGAGAGAAGTGGATGGAAAAGAAGGAAATGCAGCAGACAACGGAAAAGGGCGGCATTGTATACAATACGCCCTGGATTTTGCAGCGCGCAGATCCGTATGTATACCGTCATACGGACGGCATGTACTACTTTACCGCATCGGTACCTGCCTATGACAGGATCGCTTTAAGAAGGAGCGAAACCCTGGCCGGCCTGGCGCAGGCGGAAGAGGTTACGGTCTGGATGAAGCATGAGTCAGGCATCATGTCAAAGCATATCTGGGCGCCGGAACTGCACTATCTTGACGGAAAGTGGTACATCTATTTTGCGGGCGGAGAGGCAGAAGACATCTGGGCCATCCGTCCCTATGTGCTGGAATGTACGGATGCGGATCCGCTCACGGGAACCTGGAAGGAACTGGGCAAGATGCAGTGTGCGGATGATGATGAGTTCTCCTTCCGCGCCTTTTCCCTGGATGCCACCGTATTCGAGAACAAGGGCGAGCGCTATTATGTCTGGGCGGAAAAGGTTGGCGTCGGCAAGATGATTTCCAACCTGTATATCGCCAGAATGGCTACTCCCAATAAGCTGGCTACCGTCCAGGTGCTGCTGACCACGCCGGATTATGACTGGGAGAGGGTGGACTTCTGGGTGAACGAGGGCCCGGCTGTCATCAAGAGAAACGGGAAGATTTTCCTCACCTATTCCGCCAGCGCTACCGGAGCGTGCTACTGCATGGGCATGCTGACGGCGGACGGAAATGCGGATCTGCTGGATCCCAGATCCTGGGAAAAGGAACGCTATCCTGTGCTGTGCAGCGATCCTTCGCTTGAGATATATGGTCCCGGACACAACTCCTTTACCGTGGATGAAGAAGGCAACGATATCTGCGTTTATCACGCGCGCAAGGAGTCCAAAATTGAGGGAGATCCCCTTTACAATCCCAACAGGCATGCTATGTTGATGAAGGTGGAGTGGGATGAAAATGGAAGGCCCTGCTTCCGCTATAAATAAAATACGATATGCCGTCTGAGACGGCGGAAAGAGAGGAACATATGGCAAAACTCTATGTGAATGAAAACAAGAAAAAGGGACGGATCAATCCGGAGATCTACGGACATTTCAGCGAGCATCTGGGAAGATGTATCTATGAAGGCCTGTATGTGGGAGAAAATTCCGACATCCCCAATGAGAATGGGATGCGCAAGGACGTTGTGGAAGCGCTGAAGGAGATCAAGATTCCGGTGCTGCGCTGGCCGGGCGGCTGTTTCGCGGACGAATATCACTGGAAGGATGGAATCGGCCCCAAAGAGTCCAGAAAGAAAATGATCAACACCCACTGGGGCGGCGTTGTGGAAGACAACAGCTTCGGAACCCACGAATTCTTTGAACTGTGCAGACAGCTTGGCTGCAAGACCTATATCAATGGCAACGTGGGAAGCGGCACGGTGCAGGAAATGTCCGAATGGGTGGAGTATATGACCTTTGACGGCGTATCCCCCATGGCTGATCTGAGAGGAAAAAATGGCCATAAAGAGCCCTGGAAGGTGGATTACTTCGGTGTGGGCAATGAGAACTGGGGCTGCGGCGGCAATATGCGGCCGGAATATTACGGGGATCTTTACAGAAGATATCAGACCTATGTGAGACAGTATCATAAGGATGCCCCGCTTTCCAAGATCTGCTGCGGAGCCAATGTGGCGGATTATGACTGGACGGAGAAGGTTCTTACCACCTGCGGCCCTGAGCCTTCCAGATTCATGGACGGACTGTCTCTGCATTATTATGTGACTCCCGGCGGATGGGAGAAGAAGGGAAGCGCCACGCAGTTCAATGAAGCGGACTGGTATATTACGCTGGCGAAAGCGCTGTACATGGACGAATTGGTAACGCGCCACGGAGCGATCATGGACAAGCATGATCCGGAGAAAAAGATCGGCATGATCGTGGATGAATGGGGCAACTGGTTCGATGTGGAGCCCGGAACCAACCCTGGCTTCCTCTATCAGCAGAACACCATGAGAGATGCGCTGGTGGCAGGAATTACGCTGAACATCTTCAATAAGCACTGCGACCGCGTGAAGATGGCCTGCATCGCCCAGATGGTGAATGTGCTGCAGTCCGTGATCCTGACGGAAGGGCCGAAGATGATCAAGACCCCTACCTATTATGTATTCCACATGTACAAGGAACATCAGGGAGCGGAACTTCTGGAAAGCTGTCTGGAAGGCGCAGGCGAGACCGGCGACGAGCAGACGCAGGTTCCCGCGCTGCATGAATCCGTATCCGTATCCGAAGACGGCACCCTGAATATCACGGTAGCTAACCTGTCTCTGACAGAAGCGCAGGAAGTGGAAGTGGTGCTTACGGAGCGCAAGGGCGAAGAGGTATCCGGTTCCATCCTGACCGGAGGAATGGGTGCGTTCAACACCTTCGCAGAGCCGGATAAGGTGAAGGAAGAAGCCTTTACGGGAGCTGTATTGACGGAAAGAGGCGTGAAATTCACCATTCCTGCCTGCAGCGTAGTGGCGCTTCGCGTCCGTTAATGAATGGAAGAGCCAGGAAGAAAACCCTGTCTGAAATGCCTTCTGAAGGACATGGATGAAGGGGAATATTTTCAGAATCTGTATGCGTATATAAACGGCCTGGACGACGAGATCCGCGCCGATGCGCAGACGTATGAAGGACGGCTGGAATTGTGCCGGCGATGCGACCTGCTGATGAGCGGCATGTGCAGGGCCTGCGGCTGCTTTGTGGAGCTGCGGGCAGCCATCGCGGCCAATGCCTGCCCGTATGAGAAATGGTAATGTGAAGGTTATGTTGTGAAGGTCACTCCGTGACCGGTAACGGTAACGGATCCCGGAAAGGGGAGGAGAAAACCGGATGCTGCATATCAAATCGCTGGAAGAGGGAAAGGCCCTGTTCAAGGCGCTGGGCTCTGACATACGAATAGAGATTATTAAAGCCCTCCTGGCCGAGCCGGATATGAGCATGAATGAACTGGCAGGCAGGCTGAAGATCACAGGGGGCGCGCTCACAGGCCATGTGAAGAAGCTGGAGGAATGCGGAATCCTGAAGGTGACGGGCGAGTCCGGCGGTCACGGGAATCTGAAGAAATGTTCTGTGTGCCTGGATAAGATTCTCATTGATCTGGAGGAAGAGAAGAAGCCGGGGAATTCTTATGAAGTATCCCTGAAAGTGGGCCACTATTCGGACTGCCGGGTATGGCCTACCTGCGGCATGGCTTCGGCCAGAGAACTGATCGGAGCGCTGGATGATGTCCGTTATTTCTCCCATCCGGAACGTTTCAAGGCGGATATCCTTTGGTTTGCAAAGGGGTATGTGGAGTATGAAATTCCGGATTTGATACCGAGAGGAAAACGGCTTGACCGGATCACGATCACAGCGGAACTTGGCAGTGAGGCGCCGGGCGTGAATGCGAGCTGGCCTTCGGATATCCATTTTTACATCAACGGCGTGCTGCTGGGCCAGTGGACATCTCCCGGGGACTTCGGGGATACACGGGGGCTGCTGACGCCGGACTGGTGGCATCCCGGACTGAACCAGTACGGCCTGCTGAAAATGCTGACGGTCAATCACAGGGGGACGTTCATCGATGGCCTGCAGATATCGGATACCAGCATCGAAAGCCTTGGCCTGGATCACAGAAACCCGATCCGCTTCCGGCTTGCTGTGGAAGAACATTCCGGCCATGTGGGAGGACTGACGATTTTTGGAAAAGGGTTTGGAAATTACGATCAGGACATTGAAGTGAAGGTGGATTACAGCGAGGAAGATGGCTGTTGACTTCTGCTTGTGTGTACAGGGAAAAAAAGGGGATGATGTTATTACCAGCCAGGAGTTCCATGATATATATTATGAACAGATGTATGATCGGCAGGTGATCGTGAGGCTGAAAGACGGGAGGGAACTGAGAGGATTATTCAATGATGAGTTTTTTGAGGATAATTCAGTTCTGGTTGACTGCCAGGTTGTGCCGATAGACCGGATTGAAAGCATGAAACTGTTGGAAGAAAAATAGAAAAAAGAATATCTGCAAATTCATGATATAAATGAAATGACCGGCAGCAAGACATCACTGCCGGTCATTTTTGAAGTGAAACATTATCTATAACGGTTCAGACATTCCAAGCGGTTATCATTCTCCAAGGGTGGCAACCACATGGTATTCTGTTTTGCCCTCCGTGAAAGGAATCTTGTTGCCTTCGATGCGCACGCCGTCAACCAGGAGGCTGGCAACGCCTTTTTCCTTATGCTTCGGGTTCTTCACCTCGATGTGGTAGGTGGCGCCGCGGAAGCGTCTGGTGATCTGATAGTCGCCGAAATCCTTCGGGATGCAGGGATCGATGCGCAGGCCGTCAAAGTCGGGCTGAATTCCCAGAATATACTGGGAGATATTCACAAAGGTCCAGGCAGCCGTGCCGGTGAGCCAGCTGTTCTTGGCTTCCCCGAAGGTGGCGGCATCCTTGCCGGCTACCATCTGGGAATAGCAGTAAGGCTCGGTTCTGTGGATTTCGCTGATATCCTGCAGG
>USKC01000208.1 GCA_900555195.1 uncultured Lachnospiraceae bacterium | reverse complement strand
ATGATCTGATCAAGGACGCCAATGTAAAAGCGAGAAAGATCATGGTTGTGGAAAAGGCCGTAGCCGACGGGCTGGGTCTTGATATTGACGTGAAAAATTCTCAGGGCGTGCTGGTGGTAAATGTGGGCCATGATACTACGGAAGTTTCCATTCTTTCTCTGGGCGGGATCGTCCTGAGCCGTCTGATTAAGACGGGCGGCCTGAAATTCGATGAAGCGATCCGCAGTGCAGTCCGTAAGGAATATGGTCTGCTGATCGGCGGAAAGACGGCTGAGAACATTAAGAAATCCCTGGCGCAGCTGGAAGAGGCAGGAACCGGCGCGGAAGTATTCGGAAGGGATATTGTAACGGGCCTTCCTGTGGAAAGGGAGATTCCTACAGAACTGGTGGCTTCCTGCCTGGAAGAGCATTTTAATACGATTATAGATTGCGTAAAGCAGATTCTGGAGCGCACGCCTCCGGAACTGGGGGCGGATATCTACCGTCACGGCATTTATCTTACGGGAGGCGCTTCCCAGATCAGCCATCTGGCGGATAAACTGAAGGCCAGCACAGGATTGAAGGTAAATGTGGCAGAACGGCCGTCAGAAAGCGTAGTTCTCGGCCTTTCCAAAATCCTGAAGGATGAGAACTATAAATCCGTCGCCTATGCGATTGAAGGGATGGGTAAATGAGTCCTGTAATCAAGAAAAGGAAAAATAAGTTTACGCTGCCAAGCAAGTATCTTTTATTGATCTTGTCTGCTGCATGCGTGCTTTTGATGATTGTTACCTTCCGGACGGATCTGTTTGAAGGACCACTGCGTGCGGTGGCAGGCTATGTGGTCGTTCCGTTCCAGGAAGGGATCGCGTCGGTTGGAGGTTACCTGTATGACCGTGCAGAAGAGATGGGAAAGCTTGAGGATGCCCTGGCCGAAAATCAGAGGCTTCAGGAACAGATTGATGAGCTGACTATGGAAAATGCACAGCTTCAGCAGGATAAGTATGAACTGGACAGCCTCCGGGAATTATACGCGATTGATGAAGCTACCTCAGATTATGAGAAAACTGGCGCACGGGTGATTGCGAGTGATTCCAGCAACTGGTTTTATTCCTTTATCATCGATAAAGGTTCAGAGGATGGAATTGAAGTGGATATGAATGTGCTTGCCGGAAGCGGCCTTGCAGGCCGGGTGGTAAGTGTGGGGCCTAATTATTCCCGGGTTCTCTCCATCATTGCCGATAATTCCAATGTATATGGAACAATTCTCTCAAGTTCCAAGAATCTTTTGGTTACAGGTGACCTTCAGGCTATGATGTCACAGGGAATGATCCGCTTTGAACAGCTTTCTGACAGGGACGACCAGGTGGAAGTGGGAGATAAGGTTGTGACTTCCAATATCAGCAGCAAGTATCTGCCGGGAATTCCGATCGGCTTTATCAGTTCCATTGATACTTCCTCCAACAATCAGACCAAGTCAGGATATCTAACCCCTGCGGTGGATTTTCAGCAGATACAGGAAGTACTTGTAATCCTGGAAAAGAAACAGCAAATTTTGGATGAAGGTTAGGAAAGGCGATCTGTTATGAAAAAATATCTGGTAACTGCCCTTCTTACGCTCGTTTGCTTCATTCTGCAGTCCACCATCCTACCCGTACTGGATTTCGGCGGGATCATGCCGAACCTGCTGGTTGTCTTCGTCGCCGCCTGCGGCTTTATGAACGGAGAAAAGTACGGTCTGGTGACCGGATTTGCCTGCGGCCTGCTGGCGGATATTCTCAGCGGAGAGGTGATTGGGTTTTATGCGTTACTGTATATGATAATTGGATATATCAACGGCATGTTTCAGCGGATTTTCTATCCGGAAGATGTTAAACTGCCGTTGATTCTGATTTTGGCCAGTGATTTGGGATATGGATTTTTATGCTATTGCCTGTTGTTCCTTTTAAGGAACAGGCTTGACATTGGGTTTTACCTCCTGCATGTGATTGTGCCTGAAGCGGTGTATACTATTGTGATTGCGTTTGCCGCCTACCCGCTGCTTCTGCTCATACATAAAAAGCTGGAGGCTGGTACGCGAAGGAGTAATGAATAATTGTTAGAAAGATTAAGGGATCATTTTGTTAACTTTATAACCTCCAGAACGATGGTGCTGACGCTGATCTTTCTTGCCCTGGGCGGTGTGCTGATACACAGGGTATTTGAACTTCAGATCGTGAACGGAGAGAACTATCTGAATGAATTTTCCCTGAAAATCAAGAAAGAACGTTCCATCCCCAGCACGCGAGGCAATATTTATGACAGAAACGGAAAGCTTCTGGCATATGATGAACTCGCCTATTCGGTTACGATAGAGGACGTATACGAGTCCAAAAATAAGAACGCGAACATGAATGCTACCCTGCTTAAGACCATTCGCATTTTGGAAGCGAACGGGGATGATGTGGTGAGCGATTTTAATATCTACCTCGATAAAAACGGGGAATATGCGTTCAGCGTTACCGGAACAAGGCTGCTGCGCTTCCTTGCGGATGTATATGGGTATTCCTCTACGGATTCCCTGAAAGAGAAGGAAAAGAATGCAACGCCCCAGGATGTGATCGATTATCTGGCCACGTCATTCGGAATAGGGGGGTATTCAGATCCGGAGGATTCTGACACCTTCGTTCCAGGCATGGGATATACGAAAGAGGAAGTCCTTAAGCTTGTCACAATCAGATATGCGATGAAGGCCAATAATTACCAGAAATACATACCGACCACGATTGCGACGGATGTGAGCGAGGAAACGGTAGCGGCGATTAAGGAAAACAACGAGGAACTTCTCGGTATAGATATTGCGGAAGATACGATCCGCAGATATGTGAACGGCACCTATTTTTCCCATATCATCGGCTATACAGGAAAAATCTCCTCCGACGAACTGGAAGAGCTGAATGCGGAAACAGACGACGGTTCAGGTGAGGAACGTTATGAGATGAACGATACCGTCGGCAAATCCGGCATTGAGAAAGTGATGGAGACGTACCTTCAGGGAGAGAAGGGAAGCGAAACCATCTATGTGGACAACTTAGGAAAGGAAATCGAGTCGGAAGGGCGGATTGATCCGGTAGCCGGCGGAAATGTATATCTTTCCCTGGATGCGGATCTGCAGGAAGCGATTTATAATATTCTGGAACAGTCCATCGCGGGCATTCTCCTGGACAAGATTGTCAATGTAAAAGAATTTGAGGTGACATCCGGGATGGGAAGTAAGATACGCATTCCGATTGATGATGTCTATTTTGCCCTGATTAATAACAATGTGATTGACATGGAGCATCTCGCGGCTCCTTCTGCGGGTGAGAATGAGAAAGCGGTATATCAGGCGTTTCTGGAGCGGAAAGACTGGCTTTGGGAATGGTTGAATCAGGAACTCTATACGGGAAGAACCCCTTATAATGAACTGGACAAAGAGTTCCAGGCCTATGAGAGTTATATTGTCAATGACCTCCTGATGACGGATACAGGCATTCTTTCTGTGGATACGCAGGATGCCACCTATCAGCAGTGGACCACGGAAGAAACCCTTTCTCTCAGCGAATTTCTGGAATATGCGATCTCCCAGAACTGGGTGGACGTGACAAAGCTGGATATGGAGGCGAGTTATGCGGATTCGTCGGAAGTGTTTGACCAGCTGGTGGAGTACATTCTTCTGGAACTGGATGTGACGGATTTCCATAAACTGATGTATAAATACATGCTTCGGGACAATGCCATCAATGGGCGTCAGATATGTATGATACTGATTGAGCAGGATATCGTCTCTGTTTCGGAGGAAGAGGAGAATGACTTGGCCTCAGGTGCAGTATCCGCCTATACCTTTATGACCGGACTGATCGAGGAACTCCAGATCACCCCGGCCCAGCTGGCTTTGGATCCGTTCTCCGGATCCTGCGTGGTGGTGGATCCCAACACAGGTGAGGTTCTGGCTCTGGTCAGCTATCCCAGCTATGACAACAACAAGCTTGCAAATGGGATTGACGCGGATTATTATGCGGGACTTCAGAATGACCTGTCTAAGCCATTGTGGGATTACGCTACGCAGATGCGCAGCGCGCCGGGTTCCACTTATAAGATGGTATCCGCTTCCGCAATACTGATGAGCCAGACTGCCACGATTGATGAGACCGTTAACTGCGTCGGATATTTCACCCGATTTTCGGATCGTGCGCTGCGCTGCTGGATCGCGCCGGGAAGCCATGGCAACTTGAATATTTCGGAAGCGATCGCCAATTCCTGTAACTTCTTCTTCTATGAGATGGCATACCGGATGGGCGGCGGAACGGATACCACTTCCTTTGATTCGGATAAGGCCAATGAGATCATGCGGACCTATGCGGATCTGTACGGGCTGACGGATAAATCAGGCATTGAGATCGAAGAATCCTCACCGCAGGTATCCACGGACAATGCGGCCCTTTCCGCCATCGGTCAGGGGAACCACAGCTATACGACCGTGGGGCTCGCCCGTTATGTGGCGACGGTGGCCAACAGCGGAACCTGTTATAATCTCAGCCTGCTGGATAAAGTGACGGATCGTAACGGCAATCTCCTGGAAGATTTCACGCCGGAGGTGCGCAATACCATTGAGATGCCGACCACATACTGGGATGCGATTCACGAAGGCATGAAAGGCGTTGTAGAGAAGAAGACCTACTTCAATGAACTGAGCATTGAAACTGCCGGAAAAACGGGAACGGCTGATGAAAACAGCATGAAACCCCCTCACGGCCTGTTCGTTGGTTATGCTCCCTATGATGATCCGCAGATTGCCATCGCCACACGAATCGGAAACGGATATTCCTCTGATTATGCGGCGCAGATTTCCTGTAAGGTGATCGAGTATTATTTTGGCCTTGAGGATGAAGAGGAACTGATCAGCGGGACGGCGGAGCGGCCGGAAGCTGTAACCACCTCAGGCGATTAAAGATAGATGGTGGTGATGATAGGCAAATGGATGCAAAAAACGCAGTCATACTTAAAAGTTATCCGAACGGAATTCAGCTTTTCCTGGACAGCGGCATGGAATTTTCGGAGCTTCTTGAGCAGGTAGCCGTTAAATTCCGGGAAAGCGCCGCCTTCTTCCGGGATGCCGCTGTGGCGGTATCCTTTGAGGGACGTACGCTGTCGAAGCAGGAAGAACTTCGCATGGTACAGACGATTACGGACAATTCCCAACTGAACATTACCTGCATTGTAGGAAAGGACGAAGAACTGGACCGGTTTTACAGCAAGGCGGTGAATGCTTTTGTGCGGATGCAGGAAAACGCTTCCGCCCAGTTCTATCGAGGCACGCTGAGGCGGGGACAAATGCTCGAAACCGAATCCGGCATCATTATTCTGGGAGATGTGGAAGCAGGTGCCAGCGTTATCAGCACAGGAAGCATTGTTGTGCTGGGAGCCCTGCGCGGAAACGCATATATATCAGGAAAGGAACACTATATAGCAGCGCTTGAAATGACCCCGCAAAAATTAAAAATAGGGGATTTCAAATATCAGACTGAAGACAAACAAAGAGGCCCGCTTTATGGCCTGCTTTACAGAAGACGAAGCCTTCCGGCCAAGATACAGCCGCAGATGGCTTATGTGGAAAAAGGCCGCATAGTCCTGAGACCAATCACGAATGAATACCCAGGCGGCCTGATGCGCTGACGAGCAGCCGTCCGGGGGACAAATATTCCGAACCGGAGGTATTTGCATGAGTGAAGTAATTGTTGTTACGTCAGGAAAAGGCGGTG
>USKC01000207.1 GCA_900555195.1 uncultured Lachnospiraceae bacterium | reverse complement strand
GCGTGCCTGAAAGGAGCCCCGGACTGGCAGGGCGCTGTCTGAGGGCCAGGTTCAGGAACCGCATGGCGCACAGGCTCCCCGGACGGCCGAAAGGTCAGGCTTCCCACCCCGAGAAAAGATGTCTGGGCTGTAACTATCATAAACGCTTATAACAGGAAAGGGATGGAAAGATGGATAAGGAATGGGAGAGTGAGCAGCTTCATTTTAATCAATGCCGGCGCCTGATTGGACACAATATCGACCGGTATGAAAAGGAATATGAGCAAAGGCACAAAGAGGTAGCCCAGCTGTACCGGGCGCTGCAGAGCGGTGATGTGGAGCTGTATAATCAGCTGATGACCCGCGTCAGCCTGGAGGAACATGCGAAGAACCAGCTCAGAAAAAATCAGGCTGCCTATGAGAAACCTTTTTTCGGAAGGATTGATTATACGGATCTGGATGCACACAGAAAGGAACAGGTCTATATCGGAAAGAACGGCGTGTTCCGCAACCGGACGGAGGTGGTGATCGCAGATTGGCGCGCGCCGATTTCCAGCGTATATTATGAAAATGAACTGGGCCGTGGAACGTACAGCCTCCCTTCAGATGAGTATTCGGATAAGAAGGTGAATGTGGATCTGAAGCTGAAGCGGACGTATGACGTGGAGCAGGGAAAGCTGCTGGGATATTATGACAGTGACGTAGCTTCCAACGATCAGCTGTTGGTTCAGTATCTGGCTAAAAATAAAGAGGTGGTGCTGGGGGAGATCATCGCCACGATCCAGAAGGAACAGAATGAGATTATCCGGGAACGGCCCTTTTGCAATATCCTCGTTCAGGGAGTGGCGGGCAGCGGAAAAACCACGGTGGCCATGCATCGGATCTCCTATATCCTTTATAACTATAAGGAACGGTTTGAATCCAATGAATTCTGTATTATCGGCAGCAGCGATCTGCTGCTCAATTATATAACCAGCGGCCTGCCGGAACTGGATGTGCCAAACATCAAGCACATGCGTATGGATCAGCTTTTCGTGCATCTGCTGGGCAGGGAATGGCGCAAGAAATACCGTTTCCAACAGGAAGGAACGGATGCTGCGCTGCGCAGCAAGCTGGATTTCATCTTGCAGCTGGAGCTTTTTCTCATGCATTTCAGGGAAGAGCGGGTGGACTGCCGGGAGGTAAGGGATCCAAAGCTCGGCGTACTGTTGTCCGCTTCCAATAACGAAAGGCTGCTGAGGGAGAATCCCCGGTATTCCATTAACCGGATGCTTGCCCTTCTGGACGAACGGCTCAGAACCCGAATCAAATTTCTGGCGGATGGAATGGAGAAAGAGGAGATCCAGGAGAAGCTTCGGGAGTATAAAGACCATTATAAGAGCAGAAGGCCGACGGAGAGCATTTATGTCATTTACCTGCGTTTCCTGGATGAGTATGCAAGGAATAAAAAGAAAGATATGGCGCAGCACATGGAGATGGTGCAAAAGGGCAGGCTTGATTTGTATGATTTGGCTGCACTGACGCTGATCCGGTATCGGGTGACCCAGAAGGCGGAAGATGAGGAATTCGGGCTCATGTTCCTGGATGAAGCGCAGGACTTTGGGATCACGGTGTATTATGTGCTGAAAACGGTTCTTCCGAAGTGCTACTTTACCATCATGGGAGATGTCTCACAGAATATCAACTATGAAACCGGCTTAAACGACTGGGATGAATTGATTAAATTGTTCTTAACCGGCCCGAAGGATCGCTTCCGCATCCTGAAAAAAAGCTATCGGAATACGATAGAGATATCCGAATATGCCGGCCGTATTTTGGACAAAGCCTCCTTTGGCCGCTATAAAATCGAACCGGTTATCCGCCATGGAAAAGAAGTGGAAGAGGGGCGGTTTTCTTCCAGAGAGGAGATGGCAGAACGGGCTGCCAAGATCCTGCAGGAAAATCTTCAGGACGGTTATAAAACGCTGGCCATCATATGCCGGGACGAAGAACAGGCGGCGGAGGCCTCACAGCTGCTTTCAAAGCGAGGAATTACGCTGGTAGACGGTGCGGAATGTGGATTTGCGCAGGGGATCATGGCCCTTCCCATCAGAATGGTGAAGGGACTGGAATTCGATACGGTTATTCTCTGGAATCCGGATGTGAAAACAGCGCTCTCGCGGCCGGACGAAGCGAAGCTTCTGTATGTGGCCGCAACGAGAGCGCTGCATGAACTGCATGTGCTTTCCTGCACAGAGAAATGATTTCTGCCGGAATGAATTATTTTTCTATTCCGTAATAAAGGATGCCAAGTGCTCCCGGGCCCGCATGGGTTCCGATGCTGGGGCTGACATCATTGATGATGATATTGTCAATGCCGGTCAGTTCTTTCACATAAGAAGCGGCAAGCTTGGCATCCTCCATGCAGTTGCCATGCACAATGCCTACAGGGACGGTAAGATCCGGCGTATCGGAAAGCGTATCCCTCATGCGTTCCGCCAGGGTACGGATGGACTTTTTGCGTCCTCTGACTGTTCCGTTGGAAGACAGGGTGCCCTCTGCGGTGATGGACAGGAACGGCTTCAGATTCAGGGCCGTTCCAACCGTGGCAACCGCTCCGGAAATCCTTCCACCCCGTTTGAGATGGAACAGATCGTCCACGGTGAACTGAACATTGATATGCTTCTTATATTCTTCCAGAAAAGCGGCGTTGTCGGTAAGAGAACGTCCTTCATCCTTCAACTGGTTCGCTTTTATTACGAGGATTGTTTCAGCCAAAGAAACATTCAGGGAATCCACAACCACAATTTTCCGCTCGGGATATTCTTCCAGAAGCTCCTGGGCGGTAACGCAGACGTTATTGTAGCTGCCGCTCAGCGCAGAAGAAAAGGCGATATGCAGAATATCCATCCCCTGCTTGAGAATCTCTTCAAATTTGTTGCGGATGACAACCGGGTTGTTCGCCATGGATGAAGGCAGAGCGCCCTTACGCATCCTTTCATAGAAATCAGCGGGAGCCATGTTCTTCTCATCGCCATAGACATCATCCCCAAAGGCATAATACTGAGGGATGATAACCGTCTGATACTTCTGCGCCAGATCAGACGGCAGATCAGAATTGGAATCCGTGGTAATACAGTAATTTTCCATGTTCATCTTCTCGCTTTCCTTTCATACTTCCCCAATACCGTAAGGTATCACATTCAGCAAAACGTGCCGGATAATGGCAAAACTTTGCTTTTTACATATGTCTATTTTCGCATATGTTAAGAAATCGTTAAAGCAAGCTGATTATATGCTTTTTGACCGTAAATGTCAATGCGGCTGTAGCGGGTGTCTGTGCAGCTGTGTTTCTTAACACTGCATATAGGAAGTTTCCCCGCACGCCCTGGCGGCGTTGTTTGACGCCCGTAAGGGCGGAGTTCAGCCGCCATGCGGGAGAACTTCCTGCATGCAAAAGATAGAAACAGCCAATTTTTGAAGTGGTTTTCAGAAAAAGAGACCGTGCCCCTTCCGATCATAGGTGCCGGATGCATGAGGGGCATGCGCAAGGCGCCGGAAACAGGCACCAAGAAAGGCAGAGAGCAGCCAGGCAGCCTGTTTGGGCGCAGCATTACGCCTGCACATTACCATGGATATGCATTTCCCTCATTATCCATGAAAATGGGGCCATCCTTTTTCCCCATCTGTGAAGCAAAAAGGGCCGCGAGCTTACAGGCGGTTTCGTACGGATCCAGATCCGCGTTGGCGCCTCCCATGTCCGTTCTCATCCAGCCAGGATGAACAGCGATCACCCGAATTCCCCGTTTGCCCAAATAGTTATCCAGCAGCTTCGTCTCCATATTCATCGCAGCTTTGGACATACAGTAATCAAACTCCTTCTCCCGTCCGGCTGTGCTGATGCTGCCGCTTTCGGAAGAAATATTTACGATCAAAGCATTTCCATCATCCGTCAGCATAGGCAAAAAGGCCTTCACCACGCGAAGCGGCCCGACCGCATTAATATCGTAAACCTCAAGGCAGTCATCCGGTTCGGCCTCTTCCAACACCACGCGGGAGGTCTTCCCGTGAATTCCCGCACAGTTAATGATGACATCTATCCTGCCGCCCAAACCTGACACCGTTTCAGCGGCGCTCCGAACAGACTCCGTGCTTTTTATATCCATCTGCAGCGGGATAAGGTTTTCCGGATAGAGCGCTTTCAGCTCTTTCATCCCCTTGCAGCCTTCGTCCCGTACGCCGGCGAGCACATTCCATCCATCTTCCAAATACTTCTTGGCCAGGCACCATCCCAGTCCTCTGGATGCGCCTGCGATCAACACTGTCTTTCCTGTTTCCATATCAATCCCTCCTTATTCCTCAAACGTGACCGTTACATAGAACCCTCGTTCGTTCTCCACAATCTCCGTCACATCCCCTTCTCGGGCGAGCAGGCGTTCGCGAAAAGGGTAGTTTCCGGACATGGCCAAAGAAGGATCGATCGTATAGTAATAATTGCTCGGAAGCACGCCTTCCGTTATCGTCACATGATCCCCCGCCTTCAGCAGGCCAGGGCGCTCCATCTTAAACTCCATCTGTCTCATAACGCTTCTCCTCCATTGATGCGGCGGAAATTACATCGCCGCCTTTTATTGTAGCACGTTTTTACGGAGAAGCAAATTCCTGAATTTCAGACGTCCGGCCCTTCCAGCACCAGGCAGTGACAGATTCCGGGCACGGCCTGCCCTTCATTAAAGCTGGTTTTAGATAATAGTGCACCCGTAGGAGCAAAAAGAACGCGCTTCCATACGCCTTCCTCCAGCATCTTCAGGATATAAGCGCTCAGCACCACCGCAGAGCAGCCGCAGCCGGAGCCTCCCGCATGGGTATCCTGTTCCTTCGCATCAAAGATCTCTATCCCGCAATCCATATGCACGCCGGACAGATCAATCCCCTTTCTTTCCAGAAGATCAAGCAGAACGGTCTGTCCCACCCCTCCCAGATCCCCGGTGATGATCTTGTCGTAATATTCCGGCTTCCTCCCGAAATCCTTCAGATGCTGTTCAATGGTCGAAGCCGCAGCGGGCGCCATGCAGGCCCCCATATTCATGCTGTCCTTCAGCCCGTAATCCACAATCTTCCCGGGCGTCATTCCCACGATGCGGGCCCTGGGCTTCCTCCTGCCGCAGTCCGGGCCCGCTCCCAGAAGAAAGGCGCCGCTGCCTGTCACCGTCCATGTGGCGGACAGCGGCCTCTGATTTCCGTACCCCAACGGGAAACGAAATTCCTTTTCCGCGCTGGCGAAATGGCTCGATGTCACACAGGCCGTTTTATCCGCAAAACCTCCCGCGATCAGCAGGCTTCCCAAGGTAAGAGACAGGGCGCAGGTAGAACAGGCCCCGTACAGCCCAAATAAAGGCGTTTCAAAATTAACCAGGCCGAAACTGGTGGCGATCTCCTGTCCCAACAGATCTCCCGCGAACAGATATCTCAATTCCTCCTGCTTCCATCCCGCCTTATCCAACGCGCAGCCAAGCGCCTCCCTCTGCAGATAGCTCTCCGCATTTTCCCAGCTGTCACAGCCAAAAGAATCATCCTCCCCCACCCGGTCGAACAGATTCCCCAGAGGGCCTTCCCCCTCTTTTTTCCCCACAATGGATGCGCTGTCTATGATATACACCGGCTCCGGCAGACGAATGCTCTGCCTTCCCAACATGGGCGAAACCCCTTTTCCGAATCTTTCTTCATTCTTCCTGATCTCTTCGTTCCTTTCCATCCTCGCTCCCATCTGCGCATTTTTGCGCCAAAAATCAGAGGCACACAAAAGCATTTTTTCGCTTCCGCCTCCATTTCC
>USKC01000206.1 GCA_900555195.1 uncultured Lachnospiraceae bacterium | reverse complement strand
GTAACGGGAAAGTCCCGTCTTGCGGATGAGGAGATCATACAGACCATTCGCAAGACGGGACTTTCCCGTTACCCTGTTTATGACGAAGACATCAACGACATTGTGGGTATCCTGAATGCCAGAGATTTTCTGCTGGAAAGAGGGGCGGAGCATCCCCGCAGCCTGAAGGAACTTTTGAGAAGCGTTTATTTTGTCCCTGAGAGCATCCATGCGGACGATCTGTTCCAGGATATGCAGACGAAGAAGATACATATTGCTGTGGTGATCGATGAGTATGGTCAGACGGCGGGTATCATCACGATAGAAGACCTGCTGGAAGAAATCGTGGGCAACATTTATGATGAATTTGATCCGGCAGAGGCGCCGGAAATGGAGAAGGTGGAAGAGAATCTCTGGCGCGTGAACGGCGGCGTGTTCATAGACGACCTGGCGGAAGAACTGGATATAAACCTGCCAGAAGATGCGGATTATGATACGGTGGGCGGCATGATCTTCAGCTGTCTGCATACCATACCTGCGGATGGAAGCCAGTTTGACGTACAGGTGAACGGCCTGGATATCCATGTGGAGAAAATTGAGGATCGCAGAATTGAAGAAGCGCTGATCCGAAAGCTTCCCGAAGAGAAACCGGAAGAAGAGGAGGAAGAATAGTCTGAGGGAAGGAGGCCGATACGATGATTAAGATGTTATGTCTGGATTATGACAATACGATTTATGACCACAGGCAGCAGAAAATTCCGGAGAGCGCGGTCAAAGCGCTGGAGGATGTCCGGGGAAAATGCTGGATCGTGCTGGCGAGCGGCAGATTTTTCCGGGATAAGTGGAACGCGCCTCTCATTGAACAGATTCGTCCGGACGGCATCATCCATGCCAATGGAGCATTGATCGAGGCGGATGGAAAAGTGCTGGAAGAGACGTGGATGGATGCCGAGATTCAGCGTCAGGTCATCGACTTCGCTTACGAAAAAGGGCTCTGCCTGGGCGGACTGTATCAGGGAAAGTGGTATACGACCAACCGCGAAAAACAGATCGCCAAGTGGGGAGGAGTAGCGAACCTGCACGCAGAAGATCTGGGAGAAGCGCGGTGCCTGTACGGGGTGCCGATGCACGGGCTGTTTATGGACGATTCGGTGGAAGCGGCGCGCCTGGTGGAGGAACATTTCCCATCCCTGCGGACGCCCCTCATGAATGAGAAAACGGGTGGGGCGGACGTGCTCCCCCGTTTCCTGTCCAAGGCTTACGGAATGCAGAAACTTGCTGCATGGTGGGGGATCGAAATGGAAGAGACGGCAGCCGTGGGAGACAGCTTGAATGATTATGAGATGATTCAGACGGCCGGAACGGGCATTGCGATGGGCAATGCGACTGATGGACTGAAGACGGTGGCAGATTATGTGACCAGCGATATCGCTCAGGATGGTTTGAGGAATGCATTCGTCTATCTGGGATTGATTTAGGACGGCATGATAAAGAATAACAAGGGATGAAAGAACCGTTTGAGACGCGTGATGCAGCGGATGAAGCGGTTCTTTTTTATTTATACAGAGAAGAAGTTTTCGTTACTGCCAATGGGCATCTCCTCTCCCCCGTGAGCAGCAACAAAGTTTATTCTTTTTTTATATTCTTAAGATTCTTTTTGCAAAAAAGAAATTGTAATCTGCCCGTCGATATATTATAGTTATTTCCTGGAACTATATTAACAATGTTAAATATTGACTGCGCAATAATATGTACTGCAGGACGAGACAGGAAAAGGCGGATGAAATGACTGCGGAGGAAATCAGAAAGGAACTGTTTAATACCGCTTTCCGCTTCGGAAGGGCGAATATGGGAATCCCGCTTGGGAATATACCGCCAGGTGAATTCATGGTGCTTCAGATGCTCCATCATGGTTCGGATGAAGCGGGAGGGATTAGTGCGACCCAGTTGGCCGGAAAGGCCAGAATGTCGCCGCCTGCCCTTTCCAGAGCGCTTAACACGCTTGAGGAGAAGGGGTATGTGAGCCGCTTTACCAATCCGGATAACAGGAGAAAAACGCTTGTGCGTCTTACAGATGAGGGAGAAAAAGTCCGTAATCAGGCATGGGAAACAGCGGTGGAGTACTTTAACCGGGTCACATCGGCGATGGGACAGGAAAAGATGGAGCAGTTTCTTGCATTGTGGAAGGAGCTGGTGGAGATCATGGAGAAGGAAATGATTCGGCAGAAAGGAGAGATATAAAGGGCATGTGGAAGCTATTTAAACACTTGGGAGAACATAAAGTATCGGTTCTTCTCATTATTTTGCTTTTGATCGGCCAGGCATATTGTGATCTGGCGCTGCCTTCCTATACCTCGGATATCGTGGATGTAGGAATCCAGCAGGGGGGAATTGAGAATGCCGTCCCGGAGAGGATGCGGGAGGAAACCTTTAACCAGATCAGCTTGTTCCTGTCCGATGAGGAAAGGGAAGAGGCATTGCAGGCGTATACGTTGGCAGAAGGCGTATATGAACGCAACACGTCGGATCCGGAGACGATTGAAAGGCTGGATGAGGCGTTCGGCCTGCCTATGGTTATTCTCAGCACGATACAGGAGGCCGAACAGGACGGAGAAAGTCAGGCTGCCCTGGAGCAGTTTAGCGCTGCAATCGCCTCAGGGGAAATCACGGATGAAATGATCGAAGGGATCAAGGAACAGGCTTTGGCCAGCATGGGCGATATGAGCGATTCAATCATCAGCCAGAGAGCCGTGCTGTTCGTGGAAGCGGAATATGAAGCGCTGGGAATGGATCTGGATCAGGTTCAGATGCGGTACCTTCTCACCACGGGGGGCAAGATGCTCGGCCTTACGCTTCTGATGGTATGCACGGCGGTTCTCTCCGGGCTGCTTTCCTCCAGGACGGCTGCCAAGATCGGTATGGATTTGAGAGGAAAGGTGTTTTCCAAGGTGATTTCCTTTTCCAATAAGGAACTGAACCAATTCTCCATCGCTTCTCTGATCACCCGAAGCACCAATGATATTCAGCAAGTACAGATGGTGGAGGTCATGTTGCTCCGGATGGTTCTGTATGCGCCGATCATCGGAATCGGAGGAATCATTAAAGTCGCCGGTACCAGAACAGGCCTTAGCTGGATCATCCTGGTGGCAGTTCTTTTGATCACCGTTGTTGTGGCGGTGCTCATGATGGTTGCGCTGCCGAAGTTCAAGAAGATGCAGACATTGGTGGACCGTCTGAATCTTGTGGCCAGGGAAATCCTGACAGGTATCTCTGTTATCCGTGCCTTTGACAGGGAGAAGTATGAAGAAGAACGGTTTGATACGGCCAACCAGAACCTGAAGAAAACCCAGCTGTTTACGAACCGGGTTATGACGGTTATGATGCCGGCGATGACGCTGATTATGAACGGCATTACCGTCATGATTATCTGGTTCGGCGGAAAGGGAATCGATGCCGGAACCATGCAGGTAGGGGATATGATGGCGTTCATCACCTATACCATGCAGATCGTTATGGCTTTCCTGATGATTACGATGATTTCTGTGATGCTGCCGCGAGCGGGAGTTGCTGCGGACAGAATACAGGAAGTGCTGGATACAGAATGCTCCATTCATGATGCGCCGAAGGTGCGGGATGAAGAACTGCAGCAGGCGAAGGGAGAACTGTGCTTTGAGGATGTTTCTTTCAGATATGAAGGGGCCTGCGAGGATGCGTTGGAGCATATCAGTTTTACGGCAAGGCCGGGAGAGACGACCGCGATCATTGGAAGCACCGGCTGCGGCAAATCCACGCTGATCCATCTGATCCCCCGTTTCTATGACGTGACGCAGGGACGTATTACGGTGGACGGCATTGATATTCGGGAGATTTCTCAGAACAGGCTGCGTGCCCTGATCGGATTTGTCCCGCAGAAAGGAAACCTGTTCTCCGGAACCATCGCTTCCAACATCAAGTTCGGCGGGGATTGGATCACGGATGAGAAAATGAAAGAAGCGGCACAGATCGCCCAGGCTACAGAATTCATCGAAGCTAAGCCGGAAGGATACGACAGCCCAATCGCCCAGGGAGGAAGCAATGTATCGGGAGGACAGAAACAGAGGCTGTCTATTGCCCGTGCGATTGCAAAGGACCCGAAGATCTATTTGTTCGATGACAGTTTCTCCGCACTGGATTATAAGACGGACGTGGTGCTCCGAAAGGCCCTGTATGAGAAAACTGCAGAGGCAGTTGTAGTCATTGTGGCGCAGAGGATCAGCACAATCCTGCATGCGGATCAGATTATTGTGCTGGATGAAGGAAGGATTGCGGGCATCGGAACGCATGAAGAACTTCTGGAAAGCTGCGAGGCTTATCAGGAGATTGCCCGTTCTCAGCTTTCGGAATCAGAACTGAAAGGAGGCGGCGCGGCATGAGCGAAAACAACAGAGCCCCGATGAGAAGAGGCGGCCATGGAATGGGCGGTGAAAGGGCCAAGGATTTTAAAGGAACGCTGAAGAAGCTGGTCGTTTACATGGGAAGTTATTGGCCGGCATTTGTAGCGGTGTTGATCTTCGCCGTGGGAAGCACTGTATTCGGCATCATCGGGCCGAAGATTTCCGGCAGGGCCACGACGGAACTGTTCAACGGACTGGTGGAGAAAATCTCCGGAACGGGCGGAATAGATTTTGAAAAAATTGGGAGAATTCTGCTGCTTCTGCTGGGCCTGTATGTGCTCAGCGCCCTGTTCTCTTTCATGCAGGGCATGATTATGACCGGGATTTCCCAGAAGTTGGCATATCAGCTCAGAAAAGAAATCTGCGAAAAGATAGGGCGCATGCCCATGAAGTATTTTGAAAGCAGGACGGTAGGTGAGATCCTCTCCCGTATCACCAATGATGTGGATACCCTGGGAATGAGCCTGAATCAGAGCATCACGCAGCTGATTACCTCCATTACGACGATCCTAGGCGTACTGATCATGATGCTCAGCATCAGCCCTCTGATGACGCTGATCGCGATTGTGATCCTTCCTGTATCGGCTGGGCTTACTGGATTGCTGGTGAAGAAATCCCAGCGTTTCTTCGTGGCACAGCAGAAATATCTGGGAGAGATCAATGGCCAGGTGGAAGAGGTATACAGCGGACATAATATCGTGAAAGCGTATGATAAGGAAAAGGATGTGGAAGAGACCTTCCATCAGACCAACAACATTCTGTTTCAGTCAGCGTGGAAATCTCAGTTCCTGTCCGGCCTGATGCAGCCGGTCATGACCTTTGTGGGAAATCTGGGATATGTGTCCGTAGCGGTTCTGGGAAGTGTCCTGGCAGTGCGCGGCACCATTACGGTTGGAGACATTCAAGCATTTATCCAGTATGTGAGAAACTTCACCCAGCCCATTACGCAGCTCGCACAGGTATTCAACATGCTTCAGTCTGCGGCAGCTGCTGCAGAACGGGTATTTGAGTTCCTGAATGAGGAGGAAGAAGAACAGACGACGGCCAATCCGGTGCATCTGGAGAATCCTCAGGGCGCAGTGGAATTCAGGAATGTGGCGTTTGGCTATAACCCCGATAAAATTATCATCCATAATTTCAACTGTAGCGTGAAGCCCGGGCAGACGGTGGCCATCGTAGGGCCCACCGGGGCCGGGAAGACCACGATGGTGAAACTTTTGATGCGGTTCTATGATGTGAACCGCGGGGAAATTCTGGTGGATGGAGCCAATGTAAAAGCGTTTGACCGTGGAGAACTCAGAAAACTGTTCGGAATGGTGCTTCAGGATACCTGGCTGTTTAAGGGAACCATTATGGAAAATATCCGGTACGGCCGTCTGGACG
>USKC01000205.1 GCA_900555195.1 uncultured Lachnospiraceae bacterium | reverse complement strand
ACCAGAGAGAGGGGCATGGCTGGAATCCCTTACATGCGGATTGGATGAAGACCGTTCCGGAGCCGCCGGGTGGAGAAGCGAAGGGCTGCTGTTGACTGCAGAGAGGACATTTCGGGAGAAGATGTTCTCCGGAGACCTGTTCGATATGAGGAAATGGATGGCAGCTGAGCGTTGGGAAACCTGGACGTATATCCGCGTTAAGGATTAGGATTTGTAAGAATCTGAAGAGAAAAGTTAAGGTGGAACCGTGCATCGCCGGATGGGAGATCGCACCCTTAGAAAACAGGGAGTCTGTTTTTCTGAGGGTGTTTTTTGTTCGATCGGAAATTTCATTTCCTGACGAATGAAAAACGTTGATGCATGCTCGCGCGCAAGCAATCGAGAATTGCTGTGCAGATGCTGCCTGGCGGCAGCTGCGTTTGGCGCGGGTGTGTGTTTCCCTAAAGCGTGGAGGCGTCATTTGCCAAAGACAGAGGTTGGTTTAGGAGAAGAAAGGAGAGAAAGTAAGATGGATGTCATACTGAAGGACGGAAGCAGAAGCGAAGCGGAATTCGACGGCCAGGGTGCGGAGATTTTCCGCCATACCACGTCCCATATTCTGGCGCAGGCCGTAAAACGGCTGTATCCGGATGCAAAACTGGCCATTGGGCCGGCCATTGAAGATGGTTTTTATTACGATTTTGATTTTGCAGAGCCCATATCCAGCGATGATTTTGCTGCGATTGAGAAGGAAATGAAGAAGATTGTGAAGGAGCGCTATCGTCTGGAGCGCTTTACCCTGCCCAGGGAAGAAGCCATCGCTCTGATGAAGGAGAGAAACGAGCCTTACAAGGTGGAACTGATTGAAGACCTTCCGGAGGATGCGGTTATCAGCTTCTATAAACAGGGAGACTTCGTGGATCTGTGTGCGGGTCCTCATCTGGCGCATACGGGCTATGTAAAGGCGTTTAAGCTCACGAGCCTTGCGGGCGCTTATTGGAGAGGGAGCGAGAAGAATAAGATGCTCACCCGTATCTATGGAACGTCCTATCCCAACAAGGAACAGCTTCAGGAGCATCTGGACCGGATTGAGGAAGCGAAGAAGCGGGATCACCGCAGGATCGGAAAGGAAATGGGGCTGTTCGCGCTCATGGAGGAAGGCCCGGGATTTCCGTTCTTCCTGCCGAAGGGAATGATCCTGAAGAATATCCTGATCGATTATTGGAGAAAGCTGCATGACAGAGAAGGATATCAGGAGATTTCTACGCCCATTTTGCTGAACAGAAAGCTTTGGGAGACGTCCGGACACTGGGATCATTACAGGGAGAATATGTATACCACGGTGATCGATGACGAGGATTTTGCGGTGAAGCCCATGAACTGCCCGGGCGGCCTGCTGGTATATAAATCTCAGCCCAGATCTTACCGCGATCTGCCGCTGCGTATCGGCGAACTGGGATTGGTGCACAGACATGAGAAATCAGGCCAGTTGCATGGACTGATGCGGGTGCGCTGCTTTACGCAGGATGATGCGCATATCTTCATGACGCGGGATCAGATTACGGATGAAATCAAAGGCGTGATGCGTCTGATTGATGAGGTATACAGCCGGTTTGGCTTCTCCTATCATGTGGAATTGTCCACGCGGCCGGAAGACAGCATGGGCAGCGACGAAGATTGGGAACTGGCGACGGAAGGGCTTCGTAAGGCGCTGGACGATATCGGCAGGGAGTATGTGGTGAACGAGGGAGACGGCGCATTCTATGGGCCGAAGATCGACTTCCATCTGAAGGATTCCCTGGGAAGAACCTGGCAGTGCGGCACGATCCAGCTGGATTTCCAGCTGCCCATGCGCTTTGAGGCAGAATATATGGGAGCGGACGGCATGAAGCATCGTCCGATCATGATCCACCGTGTGGTATATGGTTCCATCGAGCGTTTCATTGGAATCCTGATCGAGCATTATGCGGGCAAATTCCCGGTATGGCTTGCGCCTGTGCAGGTGAAGGTGCTTCCCATCTCTGAGAAATTCTTCGGATATGGAGAAGCGGTTGTAAACAAGCTGAAAGAAGCGGGCATCCGCTGCGAGCTGGATCGGCGGGATGAGAAGATCGGTTATAAGATCCGCAGCACGCAGATGGAGAAAGTTCCTTATATGCTGATTGTGGGCCAGAAGGAAGAGGAGAGCGGTTCGGTATCCGTCAGAAGCCGGGATGAAGGCGATCTGGGAAGTCAGGAACTGGAAGTGTTTATCCAGAAGGTTCTGGAGGAAGCAAAGCAGTAAAAATATAACGAAAGAAAAGCAATATGAAGCAGCACAGGGAGATGGCAGCACGATGCGGTGATGCAATTCTGCCTGTGCTGCTGCTTTTGGAAGAGAAACTCTATAGGCTGTATATGTGCTTAACCGCATATGATTCAAACGGCAGTTTGGGTATGGGAGCGCCGCAAAACTGTCCTTGCAAAGAAGCTGTAATCGCAGTGTTTTTGCGTGGCCAAAGGAAGTGGCGTTCAGACATGGAGGAAAAAATGGCGAAAAGAATGCTGGATGCGTCTGCTTCAGAACTGGCATCCTATGGAAAAGAAGAACTGTTGGAAAGCATTGCCAAAAGCGAGGGAAGGATTCTCGCCGCGGAATGCATCGGAGTGACCATGCCGCTGCTGGCGGATGTGACGAATGCGGAATTCGTGGCAGCTATGGGAGCGGATCTGGTGCTGCTGAACATGTTTGATGTGAAGAAGCCTGTGATCCAGGGCCTGCCGGCTGTGCCGGCGGCGGAAACCATACGGCTGCTGAAGCATCTGACGGGAAGGGTGATCGGCCTGAACCTGGAGCCGGTGGAGGATGCGGCTGAAAATGAGGGGACGCTGTGGGAAATGTCGGAAGGCAGGAAGGCGACAGCAGAGAATGCCCTCCTGGCGAGGGATATGGGAGCGGATCTGATCCTGCTCACCGGAAATCCGGGAAATGGGGTCAGCAATCGGGCGATCACAGATTCCCTGCGGATGCTGAAAGGCGCTGTGGGAAAGGACGTGATTCTGGCAGCGGGCAAGATGCATGCGTCGGGCATTCTGAAAGAAGCCGGAGAAGCGATCATCACCCGGTCGGATGTGGAGGAATTTGTACAGGCGGGAGCGGATATCCTGCTGTTTCCCGCGCCGGGCACGGTCCCGGGTATCACTGTGGAATATATCAAGGATCTGGTGAGCTTTGCCCACAGTCTTGGGGCGATGACGGTTACTTCCATAGGAACCAGCCAGGAAGGTGCGGATGTGCACTCGATCCGTCAGATCGCTCTGTGGTGCAAGATGACGGGAACGGACATACATCACATTGGGGATACCGGCTACCCGGGCATGGCACTGCCGGAGAATATTCAGGCATATTCCGTCGCGATCCGCGGCGTGCGCCACACCTATCGCCGGATGGCGTCTTCTGTGAACCGATAGATGGACGGAGTCCGTAAGCCTATGTACAGGCTGGAAGAAAACAAATGCTTACCCTCCGTGCCGGGAAAATGTTCCGGTGCAGAGGGTAAGCATATTTTATGCGCGTGCCGAATCGAACGGGCTAAGGCATGAGCCGGATTTCGTCCGGATTCGTCTGCGCGGGGATGCTCATGGTCATGATCTGATAGCTGGCAAGGATTTGATCTCCCACAGCGAGATCAGATACGGAAAGCTGTGTTTCCCCGTCCAGCGTGAGGATGGATGTGTTGTCACCCGGGATCAGAATCAATTGCTGATCCGTGCTGATGCGGGTGGTTCCGTCCTCGTCTACGGAAATATCCGTGATCGTGGCATAAGTGGGAACGGCAAGTTCGTCTTCTATTTCACAGAAGATGAGGAGCGCATTGGACATGGGCGGAAGGCTTCTCGTCATTGCAGGACTTACATATGCATAGAGTGTCTCTCCCTGCTGAATATCCGACAGTTCCTTTTCAGAATAATCGGAGGCCGACAGGATAATGGTATCCTCCGTCACATTCAGAAGAATGCTGGCATAGGGATCCCCCTCCACATCATTCTCCAGAAGGATCTGTCCGTCCTGAATTTCGGTGACCGTGCCGTATACCCGAATGGAGGAAGGCGCTTCCATTGCCGGATCTGCGGCCACATCATTCTGCGCGTCAGAAGAAGCGGTCTGCGACTCGGAAGCCGGCGTCTCTGTTTCGTTGGCCGCATCCGACGCAGCGATATCATTGCCGGATACCATCATCGTCTGCGCTCCGGCCGGAGCCTGATCATCCGGGCTGCCGCCTTCCGGTTCGGAGGATATGCGTGCGGTGGCCGGACCATTTTCCAGAGGGGTGCGTACACTGTTATCTGAAACGACGCGGAAAAGGACGACTCCCAGGACGCAGGCGGCTGCCAGTGTGCCAAAGGCTGTGAACCATTTTTTTTCCAGCTGCCGTTTTCCGCGCCGGATGCCATCTTCCACTGCGGATGAAAGGCCATCCGGAATAGAGATGTTTGTATAGGTTTCTTTTCCTTTATTCATATTCTTGCGAATCTCCTTTCTGTCAGGTTATGCCAAAATGGCGGTTTTAAGTTTTCCGATGACCCGGTAAAGCCTGGTTTTCACCGTGCTTTCCGGAATATTCAGGATAGAAGCGATTTCACGGAAGCTTCTGTCCTCGAAATATTTGAGGATGATCAGCGATTTTTCAGCCGGCGGCAGCGTATCCAGCGCCTGATAGAGGTCAAGCCGGTCGTCGATGGAGAGCGGCTCCGGTTCGGCGGGCAGACTGTCATCCGGTTCTGAGAGTTCATATTTATTCTGTTTTTTCAGAAGATCATAGGCGCAGTTAATGATGATACGGCTCATCCAGGTATCAAAGTATTCCGGTTTTTCGAGTTTGCCCAAATGAAGGAAGCCCCGGTAAGTCGCCTCGGAGAGAATATCTAAGGCGTCCTGTTCCTGTTTTACATAACAGTACGCAAGACGATAGAATTTTTCCTTGGATTCCTCCATGCGCGCGGCAAATTGTTTATGTGTGAGTGCGCGTTTCATGTTTTGCTGTTGTCCTCCTTTACCTCTTTTCACCTATTAGACTTCCCGAAGGAAGAAAAAGTTTGCGCTCAATCAAAAAAAATGATAAAAGTTAGTATAGCATAATGAAAACCGTGGGTAAAGGAAAGGATAATCGGATGAAGCTGCTGATCTCGCCGGCGAAAAAGATGAGGGTGGATACGGATACCATGGAGCCGCAGGGATTGCCTGTGTTTCTTGCACAGGCACAGGAACTGATGGAATGGATGCGGGGCAAAAGTGAGGAGGAACTCAAAACCCTATGGGCATGCAGCGACCGGCTGGCAGGGCAGAATGTGAAGCGGCTTAAGGAAATGAGCCTGACTGAGAGACTGACGCCGGCGATCCTTTCCTATGAAGGAATCCAGTATCAGTATATGGCGCCCGTTGTGTTTGAAGAGACGCAGTGGAAATATGTACAGGAACATGTACGGATCCTCTCCGGCTTTTACGGCTTCTTAAAGCCGCTTGACGGCGTGACGCCATATCGCCTGGAGATGCAGGCTAAAGGCGGCCCGAAGGGAAACCTGTATGATTTCTGGGGAAGCCGCATATACGAAGCGCTCAGTGCAGAAACGGACTGTATTGTGAACCTGGCTTCCAAAGAATATGCCGCCTGTATTGAACCATATCTTCCCAAGGTACAGAAAGATGGGAAAAAGCCGCTTCGCTACATCACCTGTATTTTCGGGGAAGAATGTCCCCAGAACGGCCGGAAAGGCCTTCCGGTTGTCCAGAAAGGCACCCTTGCGAAGATGGCCCGGGGAGAGATGATCCGCTTCGCCGCTGAAAACCAGCTTCAGACGCCGGAGGGCCTGCAGCGATTCAACCGACTG
>USKC01000204.1 GCA_900555195.1 uncultured Lachnospiraceae bacterium | reverse complement strand
CCTGTTCATGTAGGCAGTGGTCACGTAAAGTGTGCACACGGAATTCTTCCTGTTCCTGCTCCTGCGACAGCATATATATTACGTGATGTCCCAATCTATGGCGGTGGAATTAAAAGTGAATTATGCACGCCTACCGGAGCTGCATTATTGAAACACTTTATTACAAAGTTCGGAGAAATGCCGGTTATGAGAACGGCAGCAATCAGTTACGGAATGGGTAAGAAAGATTTTACTGCAGCAAACTGTGTTCGGGCAATACTTGGGACATCGGAAGATTCAGGTGACACAATTACTGAACTCTGTTGTAATCTGGATGACATGACTGCGGAAGCGATAGGCTTTGCTGAAAAACTATTCTTTGAAGCAGGAGCATTGGACGTATATACAATTCCTGTTCAAATGAAAAAATCACGTCCTGGAATTCTGCTCTCGGTTATGTGCCATGAAAAGGACAAAGAGCTTATTCTTCGCTTGATCTTCAAGCATACCACTACATTGGGTGTGCGTGAGAACATCAGCCGCCGCTATACACTTTCCCGTTCAATTGTGTCGGTACCAACAAAATACGGAAATGTACGCAAAAAGGTTTCTGCCGGATATGGTGTAACAAAAGAAAAATATGAGTTTGATGATATTGCTCATATTGCAAGAGAAAATGAAATGAATCTTTTTGATGTATCTGAGCAAATCAAAAAACAGGAGAATTAATTATGGAAGTATCAAAATATGCTTCTATTGAAAGTCAACTTGGAAATGCCCCCTGCTTCTGTGAGGATACAGAAGAAATGTTTTGGCTGCGGGAGTCAGATGACTACAAAAGTCGAGTGCGGCTTGGAAATCTGCTTTCAAAGCAGTACCGTTTTAGAGAAGCAATAGATGCATATCATTCCGCAGAAATGATTCGTTCCGATGATCCATTGTTGTATGTTTCTATAGGTGGAGCGTATTTAACCTTGCGTCGATTTGATGAAGCGAAAAAGGCGTATGACAGAAGTTTTGTGCTTAGCGGAAATGAAAAGGCCGTTGCATACCCTATGGGTATATGGCTTTATCTGCAGGGAAACTATAAAGGCGCAGCAGAAATGATTAAAAAAGTTTTGCCCTGCACAGATGAGATGAAAATTGCAATCATCTATTGGAACGCCATTTGCTGTATGCGTGTAAATATGTCAGATGATCTACTGGCAACATATAATGAAAATATGCAGGTCGGACATCATACGGCATATAAATTAGCGGTAGAAGTGTTTCTTGGTAAAATATCGGTTGAGGAAGCACTTCTACAATCTGAAAAGGATGCAGATGACTTGAATGCGGTCGTTGCTATGTATGGCATTTCAGTTTATCTTGAACATCGTGGTAACAAGACTGATGCAGATAAAGTTATGAAGGCATTGCTCGAACGAGATTCCATATGGCCATGTATTCCGTATCTTGCTGCGTGGAGTGACAAGCAAATGGCAGAGTAATGCAGCATCTGTAAAAAAAGCAAGTGTCCAGAGGGATGCAATCCCTTTGGCTCTGGGTTTCCAATAGGGGCGAGCAGCATCCCTGTTGGCACACGATTTTGCTTGCAAAGTCTAGTGTGTTATACCTTTTGCGACCGCTGACGCTTGAAAGGGGCTGCCGCCATACCGGGCAGGATATTTCAAGTGGCAGCAGAATGGGCGGATTTTGAGGATGAGCAATCCGAAATATCCGTCTGTTCGGGTGTAGTTGTCACAGAAAATCTTGGAGCACAGCGGAGAGATTTTGTGGGGCAACGGGGTCGCAAGAGGTATATAAAAACCCGCCGCAGCGACGCATCCCCGTTCCTCCGTTTCTCTCGTTTGCTCTCGTCACAGTTCCAGCACCATCGTCAATTTCTTCGGCAACTCGCCAAAAGGAATTTTCAAAATATGGCGGATGGCAGCTTTGGCAAAAACTTTCGTCTTACAAAAATCACCGTCAGCCAAATTTACAATTTCCGCACTCTCGCTTGGAAAGTCAAATTGTATTTTGCCCCATTCATCGTCCTCGTTGCTATACCGATGTACAGCTTTGTACTCGTAAGCGGTGAGGGCGATTTTTTTGTTTTTCTCAGTTAGCTTCAATTCTACAAGACCCAGAACACCGGCATCCACCAGAAGTCTCGTCAGCTTCTCCACGGTTTTCTTATAGAATTTTTCTGCACCGCTGGTGGTGCTATACTCATAGTCGGTTGCCATCTTTTCAAAAGAAGCTCGTTCCGCCCATGAGTCGACACGCCCGCATCTCATGCAGATGGCATTTCGCATTTCAAGGAAATCCTGCTCCTGGTAATTGAGCTTATGAAAGGCTGCTTGTACCGCATCTGCTCTGATGCCATTCCACAGGATCTCGGCATAATTCCAACTATCGTCACGGGTAACGTCCTCACCGGTTTCTTCGCCGTCCTCGTCCTGCATGGTGGAATAGAATGGCACACGACTTCGGTTTTGCCTTGCCAGCGTCAGATATTCGGCTGCAGTTTCCTCGGTGCAATTCTGCTCGGCGGCGTATTGGGTAATGACTTCCTTGGTGGTCTTGCCGGAATTGTTGTAAAGCCACGCAATGCCACGGGCGGCTTTGTATTCATCCAACGATTTGAATGAGCCTGTTTCTTCATAACGGCGACAATCCAAAAGTGTGTTGCCTATGAAGTGATGGGCATAGGTTAGGAAATCCGCCCCCTTGTCGGGATCGTAATTCTGCAAACATTCCAAGAGCGCAAGCACGACGCTGAGCTTGTAATCCATAAAGCGCAATGGGTCATATCGGTCGATGCCCTCGGTCAGCAGAAAACGGTACACTCGCTTGTTCAGCCTCGGCTCGTAGTGATGCAGAAAGTATGTAAAGTAGATCGGGTCATTTTCACGGATAGCGGAAACGATGTAATCATTGATGCTCTCCACCATGGGCGGCACAGGATCAAGACGGAAGATGCGCCCTGCCTGCCGCATGGTCATGGCTCCCTCGGGTACAGCGAATTTTGCTGTGCTGGCATATTCATCGGTATTCCAGAAGCGTTCTTCTGACATCAGCGGCGCACCTCCTCTCTGAAAATCAGTGTGTAAAAAAATCTTTAGAAAGCTGGAATTTTCACTTGCTCTCAAACCTCTTTTTCAAGGTTTCGTAATGATTTTTGTTGGACTTATCTCCGTTATTATCGGGGAATAAGCAGTACGGCAAACTGTCCGTTTCTCTGTGCTTAATGACACATTGGCAGCATTTTCCGTGGTTGGGGCAGGTCAGTTTGGGACAGATGCACTCCTTGACGTTCGGACATTCACTCATAGATATTTTCTCAAAAGGGTTTCAACCTCGGCTGATTTCAGTACCTTTGATATTGTCAATATTAGTTGACACATTTTTCTCAAGGATATCACTGACTATGCTGCCAGTTCCAAATCCTCATAATACTTCCTGCGTTTTATCATAGGAGGAAGCCCGCCATTGGCAGAGCAGATCCTCCGGTTATTCCAGTAACTGTGGAAATATCTCCAAATGAGTACTTTTAATTCCTCTACCGTCATCTGCTTTGTGTCATAACGGCCGTAGAGAAGTTCCGTCTTCATTCTGGCCCACATGCTCTCGCAGCGGGCATTATCATGGCAGCGTCCTCCGGCACTGTTCATGCTTTGATGGATGTGGTACTTCCGGATGGTCTGGCGGTAGGCCTCACTGGTATACTGGGTTCCACGGTCACTGTGGATGATCGCGCCTTCCAGTGCAGGATAAGCAGTCAGGGCGCTTTCCAGTGTATGGATACACAGATCTGCTTTCATGGTTGTTTCCATTGCCAGACCAAGGACACTAAGATCAAAGCAGTCGAAAATCGCAGATACATACAGTTTCCCATTGGATGCCGGGATCTCCGTGATATCTGTAATACATTTTTTCAATGGGGCATCTGAATGAAAATCCCGCTTCAGCAAATCATCCGATTTCATAGCCTCCCGGTCTGCCTTTGTAATTCCGTTCGGTTTTCGCTTTGGCCGATGGCTCAGGCCAATCTGCTCCATAACCCGGTATACGGTTCTCTCGCTGGGAATTGATACTCCCTCCGGCTGCTTCAGGCACAGCGCCTGATACATTCGGAGCCGTCCGTAAGTATCGTTACATTCATCCTCGCTGGCAATCTCTTTCATGGCATCCGCCAGATCCTGGTACTTCCAGGGACGGTCTTTGTTTGCAAGATATTTATAGAAGCCTTGCCGACTGACACCAAGCATCCGGCAGTAAAATGAAATTTTCCCGGTCATCCTGCCGTCCTCTGTTTTCAAAGCCAGAAAGATCATTCTCTGGTTTTTGCTGACTTCCGACGGCTGGCGGCGAAAAAAGCACTGGCTTCCTCCAAAAATTCGTTTTCTTCCTTCAGGCGGCGGATTTCTTTATCCTGCTCCTTAACCCGCTTACGCAGCATGGTAATCTCTTCTGACAGGCTCATTGCGCTGGCAGGGGTATGGGAACCTTCCCCAATATCCAACTTGCCAGCTCTTACGGCTTTCAGCCATGTATGGATGGTTCCTTCAGGGATTCCCAGTTCTTTAGCCGCTTTGGCGCCTCCGATTTCTTTGGCAAGTTTTACTGCCTGTACTTTGTATTCATGGTCATATTTACGTGCCACTTTGAATACCTCCTTATTCTCTTGGTTTTATTATGAAATCCTTGAGAATAAGCTGTCAACTTTTTTATACCACACCACTTGCCGAACACAGCAACTTTTTCATTTACCACGATTGCGGGCATAGACATTACACCATAAGCCATTACTTTTTCCATATCGGTTACATACTCAACCTCAACAGACAAGCCCATATTGGCAACTGCGGTCTTTGCATTTTCGTATTGGTCGTGGCAGGATTTACAGCCTGCACCTAAAACCTTGATACAGCAAATACCCTCAACGGCTTCACCGTAGCAAGAGTTTGTGTTTTCAACGGGTTCCTGTGCTTCACAACTGCAGGAGCAACAACAGGATTTCTTTTCTTCCTTTTTCTTTCCAAAATTAAATAGTGCCATAATGACAACCTCCTATATTTTTATAAAATTAAGCCTTGAATCGCATTAAAGAAATAGCCAACGATAATAATTCCGGCAGCGCAGATGCCGATAAAGATACCGAGCAGTTTCGGCTTGATTGCCTTTTTCAGCATAATCATTGACGGGATGGACAATGTTGTGACACCCATCATAAAAGCAAGGACAACACCGAGATTTGCGCCCTTTGCCAAGAGTGCTTCTGCAATCGGGATTGTACCGAAGATGTCAGCGTACATCGGGATACCGACAATGGTTGCAATAATAACACCAAAAGGATTGCCTGTGCCGAGAATTTTGACTATCAAATCTTCGGGTATCCAGTTATGGATAAATGCACCGATCCAGAAGAGCGAAAACAACCGTTTCAGCCGAGCAGACCTTGAAAGCAAGCTGCTAATGGTGGATGACGACATGGACATGAGCGCCTTCGTCTATGAAGCTTAAGAATGCTGGTGTGGATGGATATCCTCTGTCCATGACAACTAAATATGGATATCTGTCACCTATAGTATCCTTTATTCCCTTTAGCTGTTCCTGGGCTACTCGCATTTCATCAAATTTAACAGTATTAATACTACTTTCCAGTATAAAGCGATTGAGAACATCATAAATACATCCTAATCCAATCTGAGCACATGGTTTTCCTCCCCTTACCGAAGCACTGCCATATTTTTCTACAGTTTCGTTAGTGGTTGGAATATTTATATCTGATCCATCGGCCGCAAGAACTAAAAAGCCTTTGTAGGTATATGGCTCGATTTCTAAATCTTGATAAAAGTTTTTATTGTGCTCTTGATAAAGATACTTAAAGGCG
>USKC01000203.1 GCA_900555195.1 uncultured Lachnospiraceae bacterium | reverse complement strand
AGAAAAAACGGCAGCCCGCTGGATTTTTCTTATATCACCGTGCAGGAGGATGTACAGGTGTCGGCGACTTTCTGCATCGGAGTGAGCGTGGAGGATTTCTGCCGTCTTTTTGATCTTGAGTATGAGATTGAAGAAGAGCAGGGAAAGGTCATTTTCTGCGGCACCAAAAGGGAAAAGGCAATGGCTGCCCATGCAGGAAAGCAGAAGAAATGGATGATATAAAAGGAGCGAATGGAGTGGAACAGCTGGTAAGTATTATAGTCCCCGTCTATAACGCGGAAAAATATTTGAAACGGTGTGTGGATAGCATCCTGGCGCAGGACTACCCGCATTTTGAATTGCTGTTGATGGATGACGGAAGCAGCGACGGATCTGGAGAGATCTGCGACGCCTATGCCAAAGCGGATGCCAGAGTCCGGGTGGTGCATAAAGAAAACAGCGGTGTTTCCGATACGCGCAATCAGGCGTTGGATTTGGCAAAAGGGACATATGTCCAATTCCTGGACAGCGACGACTGGATCGTGCCGGAGGCCACGCGGCTTCTGGTTCAGGCCATGGAGGACAACAAGTGCGATATGGTGATCTCGGATTTCTACCGGGTGGCCGGAGACCGCCTGGCGAGAAAAGGAGACATCGAGGAAAAGCGCGTGCTTAACAGGCAGGAGTTTGCCGCCTGCATGATTGAGAATCCGGCAGATTTCTATTATGGTGTGCTTTGGAATAAGCTGTACCGCAGGCGGATCATTGAGGAACATCAGATCCGGATGGACGTCTCCATCAGCTGGTGCGAGGATTTTCTGTTCAATTTGGAATACATTCGGCATGCGTCCACCTTTTTTGCGCTACAGGTGCCCCTGTATTATTATGTGAAGAGAAAAGGGAGCCTGGTGAGCCAGGGCATGAGCATCAGCAATACGATGCGCATGAAGATCAATATTTTTGATTATTATAATGAGTTCTATAAGGATATATACGACCATGAGGATTATGCGGATATCCGCCTGCAGGTCTACCGCTTCCTGTGGACAGCGGCCAAAGACGGAATGGTGCCCCCTGCGCCGCTTCCCGGGGGGAGGAAGCTCGGCGCGGAACGGAAAAGCATTGTGAGGGAACAGGTGGAAGGGGACGGCAGCATTATGTCTTTATACCGCTTCCGCCAGCTGCTGGACAGCCAGCTGGATCTGGTGGCGAAAAAGAACAAACTGACCCTGGATGAGACGAAGATACTGTGCACGCTGCATCAGTGCGGGGAATTTGAGAGCGTGCGCAGGTTGGCGGATGTCGCGGATATGCCGCTGAGGCGGGCCGCCATGTGCGTGCAGAAGCTGGAGCGAAAGAAACTGGTCTGGACCTCTGAGGATAAGACGGAGGATAAAAAGAGCGAGAAAAAGGACGGAAAAGAAGGTACCCATATTGCGCTCTGTCTGGAAGAAGCGGGCCATATCTGCCGGGATTTCGCTGGAATGCGGAGGGAAATGCTGGATAGCTGCTATCAGGGATTTACAGGAAAAGAGCAGAAGATCTGCGAAAACATGCTGGAACGAATCAATGAGAACATGATCCGTTCCCTTGTGAAGACGCCGGTAACCTCTGATTGATACGGCTGTGAAAAGAAGTTTCTGATTTCAAACAAAATATCCCGCAGCAGGCTATGGCGCCAAGCTGCGGGATATTTCTAAATAACGCATCTGAACTGCACCCTCTGTGCGGGGCGCTTGACAGAGTTGCTGCAAAAAGGACGATTTAATTGCGTTCCGCCACGGGGGCCATCAGCACCTTGCCCGTACCTCTGTAGACATTTACCAGGCCTTCGC
Source organism: uncultured Lachnospiraceae bacterium (assembly GCA_900555195.1). GTDB lineage: Bacteria > Bacillota > Clostridia > Lachnospirales > Lachnospiraceae > Eisenbergiella. The sequence goes on along the minus strand of USKC01000203.1, from coordinate 4,089 downwards.
CGGACGCTGCGGAACCGATAAGGGATTTCCCGGAACGTTCTACAGTAAATTCCAGGGAACCGCTCCATGCGATTGCCATATTTCCGTCTATTTTCAGCACATCATTTTGAAGCGTGATCTCGATCAGTTCTTCGCGGGGAGAGTAGGACTCCACGCAGAGAACTCCGGAACCGCTGATGCCTAAGTTAAACAGCCCTTCGCCGCCGGCAACGGCAGAAGAGAGGTTGGAACGCATGACCGACCTGTGCCTTAGCCTGGAGTCACAAGCCAGGAACAGACCGTCGTCCAGAACGATGCTTCCGTTCCAGTCGTCCAGATTCAGAAGCAGGATATGGCGGTAAGTAGGTTCCAATACAAGGATCCCGTCTCCCACATATTCCGGCTTGATGGCGGATTCGCCGGTGACCTTGCCACGAACCGCTTTGCCTAACAGATCGCCCACGCCCTTGACTCCGGTGGTGGCATTTACATTTCCCACCGTCCATTGCATTGCGCCGCTCTGCAGAGTGATCGGAGCTTTGGAAAGCTCACAGATTACCTGCCTTCTGCGCACATTCATTTCCTGGCAGAAATAAGCCGTCTGGGCATCGCGCGGCGTTACGCTCAGATCCCGCTGATATTCAATCACTGTAAACGGCCCCAAAGAAGACAGGATCCGAATATCATCATTGTTTGTAAAGTTAGAAATCCGATACATAGTAATCTCCTTTCCCCATAGTGATACCTTCATTATCCATGCCATGCAGGCGCGGCCCCTTCCGCGCGGGATGGCCGTTTGGCCGACATGATATCTGGCGATATTATATAACGAAAAGAACTATAAGGTCAATATTCTGTCCGCCATATAGGAGGCCTCTGCCTCATCATGCGTGACCAGCACAACGGCCCTGTCAGGGGAGCGGTGGAAGCAGGATAATACATAGTCCATGGTTAGCTGACGGGTCTCATTGTCCAGCCCTTTGAAGGGCTCATCCAGCAGCAGCAGATCCCAGTCTGCCAGAAGGGCTCTCAGCAGAGCGACCCGGCGCCGCTGGCCCCCGGACAGCTCCCTCGCCGGCTGGAAGATGCAACCTTCCAGGCCCACGTCACGAAGGGCAGAAAGGATCGTCTCCTTTTCGAGGGCTGTTCCGGTGACGAGCCGGATGTTTGAGAGAGGGCTTAAATTATCACAGAGCCGGTCTTCCTGAAAGACGGCGGAAAGGTGCCTGCCCTCCAGACCACGGATCGTGCCGGAATCCGGCGTTTCAAGGCCCATGAGGATCCGGAGCAGCGTGGTCTTTCCAATGCCGGAAGGAGCCATAACTGCAGTGATTTCTCCAGGCTGTATGGTAAAGGAAAAATGGTTCAGCACTTGTTTGGGCGGAAAACTTTTGCACAGGTCTTCTATGATGATTTTTTCCAACATGAAATTCCTCCTGGATTCAGTGCTGTTCCACGAACCGCACCAGATGATCGATGAGAGCGAGAAAACATTTTTCAAAGGTAACGCTGATCAGAACGATGACCAAGGTCCAGGAGAATAGATCCGCCGTCTGCAGATAGACCTTGGCTTCATAGAGTTTTTCGCCGATGGAGCCTTTCGGGATGCCGATGACCTCCGCTGCTATGCCTGCCTTCCAGCATAATCCCAAAGATAGGGAAAGGCCTGAACGCAGGAATGGAAGGACTTGTGAAAGGTAGATATAGCGGATGCGGCGCGAAAGAGGAACCCGAAAAACCTGCGCCATTTCCAGAAGTTTCCGATCTGTGGAAGCGATTCCATTCAATACATTGGTATAGACGACGGGAAGTACCATGAGAAAAGAAATAACAATGGCCAGATTTCTGGAAGGTACCCAGATTAGGACAAGGATGATAAAGGAAGCAACGGGAATCGCCTTGATGGTGGACATGGCTGGCGCAAACAGATCCCGGATGGGACGAAATGCTCCGGACAGTGCCGCTAGCAGCGTGCCGGATAAAGAGGCTAAAAGAAACCCGCCGATGATCCGGATAAAGGAGGAGGCGATGGAAGCCCAGAAGTCAAGAGCGGCTTTCGGGTCTCCGGCCCCTGTTGCGAGCTCTGCCAGACGGCGGAGTACAGAAACAGGAGATACCAGAAGTATCTCCTGTCCGATATAAAGGCTGGTTAACTCCCAAACCGCCAGCCAGAAGGCTATAGCCCAGGGCCGAAGTCCCCTTTTGCTGCGGGGATCTTTGGACGGGGTTGCGAGAAGGAAACCTTTGATTGTCTGCTGTGTATCCTTGCGCATATAATTTCTCCTGCACAGAAATTCATTTTATATAGTAGCTATTTAGAGCATCCAATGGGAAAACGGACCAAAGGAATATTCCTGAGACTGGTTTTTGCCCTGCCTTCCCGCCCTTTTCCGAACCATTACCTTATATAATAGAAATCGTCAGAGGGGAGCGAACCTCCGACAGAGGTGGGATTCTGTTCATAAAGGACGTTCAGATATCCGGACAATTTCTCCTTCATCTCATCGCCCTCAATAAAAGTGATGTTGCAGTAAGGAAGCGCCTTGGTGGCTACTGCCGCGGGTACGATATCATATTTTTCGATCAGAAGAGCAGCATCTTCTGTATTGGCGTTTACATAATCTACGGATTCCTTATAAGAATCAAGGAATGCGTTCACTGCATCCGGATGCTGATCTGCGAATTCAGTGCGGACGACTACAACACCGGTAAGAAGAGCGCTAGGGGCCTCCTCATCCGATTGGATCGCATCCCATTCCTCTGTGAGGTCAAGCGCGATGCGAATGTTCTCATTGCTGGTCTGGGCAGTGGTAACAAAAGGCTGGGGCAGCATAGCGACTGCGCCTTCTTCTGCGGTCAGAGCGGCAACACATTCAGAGTGTTCGGATTTCCACTCAATGGTTACATCCGTTTCCGGATCGATACCGTTGGAGGAAAGAATATAATTCAGCGCGTATTCAGGAGTGGAACCTTTGCCGCTGGCATAGATGGTTTTGCCGGCGAGATCATTTACTGACTGAATGCTGTCTCCACTTTCCACGATATAAAGGACGCCCAGGGTATTGATTGCCAGCACCTGAACCTGCCCTTCTGTATTGTTATAAAGGACGGAAGCCAGGTTGGCAGGAACGGCGGCGATATCTGCGTCTCCCTGTACCAGCCTGGGCGTTACTTCGTCGGCAGAAGCGGCGATGGTAAATTCGTAGGAATTGCCGCCCACAGATCCTGCCTCTGCAGTGTCCATAAGCTGAACCATTCCCATAGCGGTGGGGCCTTTCAGAGCCATGACGCGTACAGCAGTATCATCGCCTGTGGATGCGCTTTCGGAAGAAGTCTCTTCTTCGGAAGCGGCGTTTTCCGTAGAAACGGTTTCTGCAGCGTCTTGCGTTGGCTGTGTGCTTTCTTCTTCCGTGCTGCTTCCTGCTGTCGTGCTTACCGGCTGACTGGCCGCCGTCTCCTGCGTCGCGGCTGTATTGCCAGAGCAGCCTGCGAGCAGGCAGAAGGAGAGGATGAATGCTAGGATAGAAGCTGTTTTTTTCATAATGTGTCCTCCTATGGTGGGAATCATAGATCCCATGTATTGTTTATGAATCGGTTTTTACCTGAGCCTGCATGGCTTTAGAAGTGATGCCCTCGATCCTGCCGAGCTGCCCTGACAGGGCACTTATGCGACCCTGGCTGGCGCTCACCACGATGGAAATAATATTTATGGATTTCTCGCGGCACGGGATTCCCATGCGGCCGATAATACAGTCGCTGTACTCATGCAGCAGATCGTTTACCCTGCCGGCGGCTTTGGTATCCCTGATAAAGATGCCGATGATTGCAACTCTTTCTTCTTCCATAGATATGCCTCCATTTTTCCGGAACCAAAAACGCCTTTTCGACAGATTTCGAAAAGGCGTGATTGCTGAACATAAGGATGAAGCGCAGAGCGCAGCACCCGTCGTTGATGTATCCGTCCTTTTCTTTACGTCAGAGGTTCTTCAGTATCAGAAAAAGTGTTAAATAGGATGAAGCTACAGGCTGTCCGGAAGGGAGAAGATTCTCTCATCTGCCGTCCGTACAGGCTATGCCATGATCCGGGCAAAAGCCGGTTCATGACCAGGC
>USKC01000202.1 GCA_900555195.1 uncultured Lachnospiraceae bacterium | reverse complement strand
AGCCAAAATCCCCGAAAAAGGGCTGCTATGTCTGTGCTCTGCGGTCTCTTCATTGGATTTTACTGCGGATTTATGGGATTGGGCGGAGGAATGATGATGCTGTTCATCCTGACCAGTATCCTAGGTTATGATCTGAAAACCGCTGTTGGGACCAGCGTATTTGTCATGACTTTCATCGCGCTGACGGGTTCTGTATCCCATTTCTATTTTGGGGAAATGCAGCCTTTTCTACCTTTTCTGGCGCTCTGTGTTATTTTCACCCTGGCAGGGGCCATCGTCACTTCATCACTATCCAATAGAATGAATGCGACCACGACCAACCGTGTAACCGGAATTGCATTGCTTCTTTTAGGAATCATCATGCTGTTGGAGTTGCACTTTACCTGAGCGCATAAGAAAGGGACTGTCAGATGAAAAAGAAACTCACCCGGAAGCACATTTTGATTGCCAGCATCGTTGTCGTTGCCGTGCTGGTTCTGGTCATTATCGGCGTAGTTATATACGCCAAAAATTTTCTCTCTGCGGAGACATCCATTCGGGATGACTGGTCTGTTAAGACCGGTGATCTTCTCTTGACCGATGAAGAATTGAACATATCCATCTTTGAAGATTCTGTCGAGTCTTCCATAAATATCATCCAGATTCTCCCCGAAGAATATGAGGAAGAAGCATTTACTTTTTATGATGAGCGCGTACAGGAAAGGCTAGCTGCCACCATCGTAAAGATGTCCGATGGTAGCAGCCGCACGCTGGATAGCCCCCTTGTTGTCATTAATCCCTTTGGTACAGCCAGCAACAGTTTGTATTTCTATTTCAATACCAATCGGGCGGGTAGCATCCGGTATACCATTCATGTAGAGGATGACTCCATTCCAGACTTTACTGCAAACGCCTATGAAGGTGGCTCTTTAACCAAACGCCATGAATTCCAGATGATCGGTTTAGTTCCCGGGAGAGAAAATACTGTTACCTTGGAATTGCTCGGTAAAAATGGCAATGTAATTAACAGCATGACATTTACTGTAACAATGCCTGAGACCACCTCCGGTTATCCAATACAGCTGGATACAGAAAACGGCAGCAGCACAGTTGCCCTTTCTGATGGCCTGTATGCCATGATCCGCGTAGGCGGTTATACCGGCTATGCTTTCTTCTATGACAATAGCGGCATCATGCGTTATGAAATGATTTTGGAAGGTTATGGGTTAGATCGTATCCTGTGGAATGAAGGGAATATGCTGACCTGTGTATCCGCATATAAAATGGCAGAATTCAATCGTCTGGGCCAGGCGGTAGCCATCTATGAAACCGGGAAATATGAACTGCATCACGATATGGTCCTGACCGGCGACGGTTCCATTGTCGCCCTGGCGAGTGATACGGAAGACGAGCTGAATCTGGAAGACATGCTGATCGGGATCGACCTGGAGACCAAAGAGGTAACGGAACTGATCGATTTCAAGGATATCTTCTCGGATTACTACGAGAACGATGCTTCCTCCCTGACCGCTACGGATGAATTTTTCTGGCTTGCGGGTAAGAAAGACTGGATCCATCTCAACACCATCCAGTATCTTCCCGAAGATGACAGTGTAATCGTCAGCTCGCGTGAAACCTCTACCATTATTAAGATAAAAAATATCCACGAGGAGCCTCAGCTGGATTATCTGATCGGAGATGAACAATACTGGAAGGACACGCCTTATGCGGAATATGCTTATACCCAGTCCGGAGATTTTGTTCCCCAGTATGGGCAGCATACGGTGGAATATGTAGCAGATGACAGCCTTCCGGATGGTCAGTACTATCTCCGCATGTATAACAATAATTACTGGGTGAACGGCACCCGGGATGATTATGATCCGGAGAATCTGCCGGACAGCGTGGGAACGGTTCTCACCAGCGACTCTCTCACCTCCCAGGTATATACCTATCTGGTGGACGAGAACGCGCATACCTTCTCCCTGGTATCCTCCTATGATGTGCCCTACTCCAGCATCGTCTCCAACGTCACTCCCTGCGGCGATAATTATGTGGTGAACAGCGGAACCGCGCAGGTATTCGGAGAATATGATGCGGACGGGAACCTGATTCGGCAATTTTCTTATGACTGTGACCTTCAAACCTATCGGGTAATGAAGGATTCCTTCGAAACCTTCTGGTTTTCTTTCAGTTGACAAGCTGCGCGCGGCAGTTCACGCTGAAAATATCGAAAGGCAACTTAGACTTGGTATCAGTTAATGCGGTGCACCTGTATAATTCAAGCATAACAGGTGCACCGCTTTTTTGATTGATGATTTCTGGAGAGACAAAGGGCGGCTGTAAATTATATACATTCCATTTCATCCAGCAGCAGAGTTCCAATGCTATGCGGATCCATCTGCAAATCCACATCCGTGTCATTGATGTGGATTTGCCCTTGGAGCGTTTGATCGGAAGCGTTCATCACGATCACGGCCACCGTTCCGTCCGGGTTCAGGTTATGCTTTTATTCGCCCTATTCTGCCTGCGTGATATCTGTTCCAAAGTACTTTTCAGAAAGTTCGGACAGTTCTCCTGAATCCCGCAGTTCTTCAATCGCCTGGTTCACCGCTTCACGCAGGGAGGCAGTATCTTCTCCCTTGCGGAAGGGAATCGCAACATGCGTGGCGTCATCCGCAAGGCAGGCAATCTTCAGATTGGCATCCGGATGCGCTTCCATATAATCGTAATAGGTAACTTCTGCATTCAGCGTGGCGTCAATCCTGCCGCTTAAGAGCAGCTCAAAGGTCTGGCTCAGATCGTCCACGCCCGTAACTGTGGCACCGTAACTTTCCGCCAGTTCCGCATAGGTGCTGGAGATGGTGTTTGCGGTATTCTTTCCGCTCAAATCCTCCATCGTCTGGATGGAATCATCGTCTCCCCGGACGATCACTGCAGTCCGGTTATACGCGTACGGCTCGGAAAAGTCGTATGCATTCGCGCGCTCTTCCGTAATATCCACTCCGTTAATCATCATGTCATAACGCCCGGCATCCAGACCCGCCAGCAGGCCGTCCCATTCGCCTTCCACAAAATTTGCTTCCACTCCCAGCTTCTCCGCAATCCGCTGCCCGATTTCCACATCGAATCCCACCAGATTGTCATCCTCATCATGGTATGTCCAGGGAGCCCAGGTTCCTTCCATGGCAATGGTCACTTCTCCCTTTTCCTGAATCTGAGAGAGCAGGTCATTGGAAGATTCCGTTCCTCCCGAAGCTTCGGAAGCGCTCTCGCCCGCAGCCGCGCTGCCTGACGCCTCTTGTGTATCAGCCGCTGCGCCCTGGTTTGCCGTCTCCTGACCGCCCGCAGAGCAGCCGGTCAGCCCTGCCACAAACAGGGCCGCTGTCAGCATCCAAGTGATCGCATATTTTCTTTTCATCGCATTTTCCTCCTCTATTTATGGACACTTATTTCTTCATATTCCTGCATCCATGCGCATTTCGTTCTTTTCCGTCTCTTATCCTTTTATCGCCTCGCCGCCAAGCGTCCGCAGAAACATCTTGGTTCGCTCTTCCTTTGGATTCTCAAAGAAAGCCCTGGCCTCCCCTTCCTCCACGACAATGCCGTTTTCCATAAAAACCACCTTATTGGACACATTTCTGGCAAATCCGATCTCATGGGTCACCACCAGCATAGTCATGCCATCGTCCGCCAGCTGGCGCATAACCGCCAGCACTTCCTGCGTCAATTCCGGATCCAGCGCGGATGTGGGTTCATCAAAATAGATGATCTCCGGATTGGTGGCTATGGCACGGGCGATCGCCACGCGCTGCTGCTGGCCTCCGGACAGCTGAATGGGATAATGGTTGACCCGATCCGACAGCCCCACCTTGTCCAGCGCCTGCATGCCTATTTTCACAGCTTCTTCTTTCGGCATCTTTCTGGCAACGATCAGCCCTTCCGTCACATTCTGCAGCGCTGTTTTGTTGCGGAACAGATTATAGTCCTGAAACACGAATGCAGTTTTCCTGCGCAGCCTGGCAATATCCTTTTTGGATATATGCTCCATCTGGAAGTGCTCCCCGTCAAAGATCAGCTCCCCTTTATCCGCCCGCTCAAGGAAATTCATACACCGAAGCAGCGTGGTCTTTCCGGAACCGCTGGGGCCCAGGATCGCTACCACGTCTTTTTGATGCACTTCCAGGTTAACGCCCTTTAATACTTCCAGGCTTCCGAAAGATTTTCTCACATCTCTTACTTCCAGCATCTTTTCACCCTTTCTGATATCCATAGCTTTGCAGCTTCTTTTCTCCCACTCTCTGAAGCTTGGTCAATACCGTGCAGAACAGCAGATAAATCAACCCCACTTCTATGTAGAGCGCCAAAGGCTCGTAGGTGCGCGCAACGATGCGCTGGGTTACCATGAACATCTCCGTCACCGTAATGTTGGCAGCAAGGGAGGTATCCTTAATCATGGAAATCAGGGAGTTGGAAAGGGTGGGAAAAGCGGTGCGCATCGCCTGCGGCAGCACGATCCGGCGTATGATCTGCAGGTAGGACATCCCTACGCACTCGCCGGCCTCCATCTGCCCTCTCGGCACCGATTCCAGGGCCGCCCGTATCGTTTCCGCGCAGTATGCACCCTCATTGATGGAAAAAACCAACACAGCTGCCGGAAACGGATCGATCAGGATCCCCAGATTGGGCAGACCATAGAATACCACGAACAGCTGTACCAAAAGCGGCGTGCCGCGAATCACCCAAATATAAAAGCGAGCCACCTGTCTGAGCCCCCGCACTCCTGCGAACTGCACCAGAGCCGTCACCACAGCGATGACGAGCGCAAACGCAAAAGAGATGACCGTGAGCGGAATGGTCATCGTAAGGCCGGGCAGCAGGATTTTCCAAAAAGAATCAATCAAAAGGCTCCATAATTCTGCCGTCATAATACTCGTTTCCTTCCTTATATCAGTCTCCTTCTATTTTCTCTATACCGATTATAATCACAACTGCCCATAAAAGCAAATGCCTTCTTTCCATCCTATAAAATGCCTGACAGGTATGTTTCCTTGGGATGGGCGGGCAGCCAAGTATGAATACGTTTTCCTCTGTCTTTTATGTCCCTGATAAAGTGAAAACGCGCATTGTTAACAAAATGTAAAATCTATTCAAAAACATTGATCTGTTTATTGAATTTCATTAACATCAGGTCTATACTCGTCCTGTACGCAGACGAATCCTCCACCGGGCCCGGAGAGAATCTCTGTCAGTTGAAACGCACCTTCCGGCAGCAGCGAGGCCTTACCCCTCCATTTTGTTGCCTGCCGGAACAGAAAAGAGGTTAATGTCATGAAAAAGAAATTGGTAGCATGCTTATTGGCCTTCGCTCTCACAGCGACAGCCGGTATTTCAGCCATTGCAGCAACTGTCCATTATAATGACAGTTCCGTTACAGGAAACAGCGCGGCCTGGCAGGCCTGGGAAATGAACTGGAATGCGATCGCAACAGATTACACACAGGTTTCCATCGCTCCCGGCGAAGATGAAACAGAACTCAACTTTGCATGGTATAGCCTGAAAGGAAGCGACGAAGCCACGCCGGTCGTTCATTTCGGAACCAGCACGGATTCCATGAAGACTTTCCGCGGAACAGCAGGCGATGTGGATCCTTCTCTCACCAATCAGGTACAGTATGAATTCAACCGTGTAAAGGTAACCGGCCTTCGTCCCGGCACTACTTATTATTATACTGTAGAGAAGAACGGCGTGGAGACGGAACCTGAAGTTTTCTATGCCAGAGAAACAGATGAAACCAAAATCCTCTATGTGGGCGACCCTCAGATTGGGGCATCCACAGGACAACCTCAGAATGGTGAAAAATTGGTTGCTGATTCCGGTGTTGCCAATACTGCGGCAAGGAACGACGGTTTTGCCTGGAACCGCACG
>USKC01000201.1 GCA_900555195.1 uncultured Lachnospiraceae bacterium | reverse complement strand
CCGTAAGTGCCGACGTTTTCAGACGGCCCCGGCAAAGAACATACGGCATCCGGGCAGGGCCCAAAGAGCGTGCGTGCCTGGCTTTGGCCGAAGGAGGTGTCTGAACTGTTACGCAGCTTTCTGCCGTCTATGGCCGGAACATGGAAAAACAGGAAAAGGAGAGGCTTGAAAAACCGGCGGATTTCTATAAAATGATAGAATATGGAAGAAAGATGAGAATGCAGCAAGGGAGAGAAAACAAATGAAGCTGTCGCAGAAAGCAATGGAATATGCCCAGGCCCGGTTCCAGGAAAGGCTTGCGTATCTGAAGGAGACGGGAAGGAGGGTGCAGGAGAGGCTGAAGGAATGCGAAGCGCCTGAAAGAGAACTCCTGATGTTCTACTATGCCACCATGCCTTTATCGGATGCTTTTACCTATGATTTTTCTTTGTTTCAGCGGTTCGCAGCCCATGCGTGTTTCCTGCGGGAAGAGACGGCCTGGTGCGCTGCGCTGCCGGAAGAGATCTTCCTGCATGATGTGGCTTATTACCGGGTCAATTCCGAACGGATTGAGGACTGCAGGGAGTTTTTCTGGGAGCAGGTCAGCCCGCTGGTGAAGAAAAAAGGGATGAAAGACGCGGTTTTGGAAGCGAATCTTTGGTGCGCTTCCTGCGCTTCCTACGAGGCGAGCGACGAGAGGACCCAATCCGCCTTGTCGGTCTGGCGTTCCGGAAGCGGGCGCTGCGGGGAGGAGTCTGTTTTCCTGGTGTCTGTGCTGAGAAGCCTTGGCATCCCGGCCAGGCAGGTCTATGTGCCGCGCTGGGCTCACTGTGATGACAACCATGCTTGGGTGGAGGTATGGATCGATGGAAACTGGCATTTCCTGGGAGCCTGTGAACCGGAAGCGATCCTGGATCGGGGCTGGTTTATCCATGCGGCCTCCAGAGCTCCCCTGATCTATGCGAGGACGTTTTCAGATTATGGTCTGGAAGGAGAGATCGCAGGAAGGGATGGCTGCGTTTGCTTCCTGAATGTGACGGCCCGTTATGCTCCCGTGCGGAAGCTGCGGATCCGGGTGGAAGGGGAGAACAAGGAGGCGGCTGCGGGAGCGGAAGTGAGCCTTTACCTTCTGAATATGGCGGAATGGAGCAGGGTGCTTGGTATAAAGAGCGGTAAAGACGGAGAAGCGCACATCTGGCTGGGAAAGGGAGATGTGCTGGTGAGTGCAGAACGGGATGGAAAATCCGGCGTCAGGCTGGTGCACGGGGAAGAAGGGGAAGCGGTGATCAGGCTGGAGCAGGAAGGAACGGTTCTTACCCATGGATGGCAGGAATGGGAGATGATAGCTCCAAAGGATACGCCCATGGGCTGGCCGGCCCCCACAGAAGAAGAAAAGCGCGGGCTTCGTCCTTTGCTGGACAAGGCGGTATCCCTTCGGGAAAGGAAACTTGCAGGATACCGAAAAGAAGCGGAGCGGGTGGCCGCGAAGCACCCGGGCGAAGAATCGATCCTCTCCCTCGCGAAAGGAAATGTGGGAAAGGTGGCCTTCTTTTTGGAAGAGCCGGGATGGAGCGAGGAAAGAAGAATGCTTCTGCATGAGCTGAGCGATAAGGATGCGCTGGATCTGGATCCTGCCGTCCTCCGGCTTCACCTGGAGCATGCCATGGCCATTCGGGAAAGAATCCGCCTTGGCCGGAGGGCGGAGAAAAAAGCGGTGTGGGGAAAGGTTTCAGAAGAAATATTTGCCGCATACTGCCTGAATCCCCGCGTCCTGACGGAAGAACTGACTTCTTATCGGGAACGGATAGAGGCTTATTTTACGCAGGAACAGAAACGACGCTTCAGAGAAAGGCCGGAGGAGCTGTGGGAGCATCTGGAAGGATGTCTGGACTTTGATGCGGCGCAGGATTATGACACACTGCTCATCTCTCCCCCGGCGGCGCTGCGGGGCGGCTGGGCGGATGAGCGGGGAAAACGCGTTCTCTTTGTGGCCGCCTGCCGGACGTTGGGGATTCCTGCCCGGCTGAATCCCGTTACAGGGCGGCCTGAGTATCTGGAGTGGGAATGCTGGAAGGATGCGGACGGGAAAAGCGGATTGGGTGCAGCAGAAGAGAAGGCGTGCCTGCTTCTGGATGCAGAAAATATGAAGGACTGGAAATATGGGCAGAACTGGACGATCGGAAAGCTTTGCGGGGCGGAGTTTGAGACGCAGAATTATGAAGGGCTCCGTCCGCTGGAAGGCAGGATTCGCCTGACGCTGTGGCCGGGAATTTACCGGTTGATCACGGTGGCGCGTATGCCGAACGGAAATCAATATGCGGCTGCCGTCTGCTTTGAACTGAAGGCAAGAGAGGCGAAGCGGGTGAAACTGTACCGGCAGCAGGGGAAGCTTACGGATATGCAGATGAAAAACCCGCTGCCGGATTTTGGAGTGAAGGATCAAACGGGGAAAGAAAGTTGCATCTCCAACTTCCTCTTTGGCTCTGCAAGCCTGCTGATCTTTCTGAAAGAGGGGGAAGAACCTACGGAGCATGTGCTCGGCGAACTGCTGGCAGAAAAAGAGCGTTTGGAGCGCAGCGGCTGCCGTCTGCTTCTGATCGCAGGGTTGGCCGGAACACCTGCTGGCCCGCTGCTTGCAAAGCTGCTGAAAGAGATTCCTGGGGCACAGCTTCTGGAAGATGAGAACCTGGAGAACGCGGAACCGGTGGCCAGAAGGATGTATGTGGATCCGGACAAACTCCCCCTTCTTGTGGCGGCAGACGAATTGGGACAAGGGATCTATGCTTGCAGCGGCTATCATGTGGGCAGTGTGTCCCTGGCTCTGGAACTCCTGAATTCGTGAAGGATACGGCTGGGAGATATCAGAAAAATAGACCAAGGAAAGGCGCGTCCGAAAGAAGGTGCGCCGCAGATTACCCCATAAAAGGGAGGATGCCAGGTAAGCAGCTTACCTGGCATTTATTATGAAAAAGCTATTTATAATAATTAGGTGATACGCAAAAGAAAATTTTAAAACCATCGATCTTTGATCGCTTCAACTTATGATCTAAGTATAACCATGAGAAGTGTCTAAAGATTGTTGGCCGAATGAAATTTCTTTAAAAGAAATATGAACAATATATGAACGCGGTTTCACAGCTTTTCGGGTTCCGGATAGTCCACGCCGAAGGTTTCTACCGTCATGGTTTTGATGCGCTGATCCTCCAGCGGACGGTCGGAATAGTCGGTTCTTGTCTCCGCGATCTTATTCACGTTCTCCATTCCTTCTGTGACCTTCCCGAAGGCAGCGTAAGCACCATCCAGATGAGGGGCAGCCTTATGCATGATGAAGAACTGGCTTCCGGCGGAATTGGGCATCATGGAACGGGCCATGGAAAGAACGCCCTCTGTATGCTTCAGGTCATTCTTCACGCCGTTCTGCGCGAACTCGCCCTTAATGCTGTAGCCGGGACCTCCCATCCCGGTGCCTTCCGGATCGCCGCCCTGGATCATGAAGCCGTTGATGACTCTGTGAAAGATGAGCCCGTCATAGAAATGCTTCTGAATCAGGCTGATAAAATTGTTCACGGAAATAGGGGCGATTTCGGGATAAAGTTCCGCTTTGATCACATCTCCGTTTTCCATTGTGATGGTTACGATAGGATTGGATGCCATAAAATCAACTTCCTTTCTTTCAAAATATACGATACAATGGCCGTATCACAGCGGTTCAGAGGGCTCTGTCCGGACCTGGCCGGCTGTGCCATCATATCAGGAACGCCCGATACGGCTGTTTTCAATTGTAGCCGAAAAGGGAGATTTCGTAAAGGGAAGTTGAGAAAAATGCTGAAGAAAGTGATACTCGCTATAAAAAAGCTGGATGAAAATATGCGCCGGGAGGAAGAAGAACTGAAGGTGCGGCTGACGAAAGAAGGGATAGAAACCGAGGAGATCAGAGGGAAAGAGAACGGAGGGGAAAAGATCGGAGGAGGAGAAGATGCAGCAGTCTGTATTACAGACCAGCCGGAACGGATGCGTGCCAGGCTGGGGGAGAAGTGCTGCCTGGTGCTGTATCTGACGGAGGAAAGCAGAAAGCTGCCGATGGAAGGCCTGCCCTATGCGGTGGAATCGCTGGAGGGGCTGGACGGAGCGAGCCTGGAAGAGATCCTCTGCCGCCACCTGGGACTTCCCTGCAGGATTCTGGAGACCGCCCGCCTGTGCGTGCGGGAAGCTGCGGAAGCGGATCTGGACAGCCTCTATCAGATCTATGCCCATCCAGATATGACCGCGTATATGGAAGGGCCGGATCCGGATAGGGAAAAGGAACGGAAGAAGCTGTGCGCCTATATTCAGACTGCTTACCGGCTCTATGGATTTGGGGTGTGGATGCTGGAGAAGAAGGAGACGGGGATGTGCATAGGACGGGCAGGGTTTTTCTGGAGGGATGGAGCGGGCCAACCGGAATTGGGCTTTGCCGTTAAGAAAGAGGAACAGAGGAAGGGGTATTGTCTGGAGGCCTGCCGGGCGATTCTGGATTATGGATTTCACAGGCTTGGATTTGGCACAATACAGGCTGTAACCATACAGGGAAACAGCCCTTCGGAAGCTGTCCTTTCCAAACTCGGCTTTCGCCGCAGGGAAAAGATGCGCGTGGGAAATCGAGAAGGAACGCTTTGGATTTTGGACGGAAAAGTGGTATAATACGTTCCGGCTTGAACGAAAGAGAAGAGGAGAATTTCATATGAATCAGGACCTGACACAGGGAAATGCACAAAGCGTTTTGTGGAGATTTTCGATACCGATGTTTGTGAGCGTGATTTTTCAGCAGTTGTATAATATGGCGGACAGCGTGATTGCGGGGAAATTCGCGGGAGAAGATGCGCTGGCAGCAGTGGGGGCTTCTTATCCGATTACCATGATTTTCATGGCCATTGCGGTGGGAAGCAACATTGGGTGCAGCGTGGTGATCTCTCAGTATTTTGGCGCGAAACGATTCGGCGAGATGAAAACTGCCGTTTCTACCACGCTTTTGTCTTCCGTTGTGCTGGCGGCCGTGCTCACAGCAGCCGGTCTTCTGGGAAGCCGAGGGATGATGACGCTGATCAATACGCCGGAGAATATTTTTGGAGATGGGGCGCTGTATCTGAGAATCTATATCGGGGGCTTCCTGTTTCTGTTCCTGTATAACGTGGCCACCGGCATCTTTAATTCGCTGGGGGATTCCAGGACGCCGCTGTATTTTCTGATTGGCTCTTCCCTGGGAAATATCGTATTGGATCTGATCTTTGTGGCTGTCTTCGGATGGGGAGTGGCCGGTGTGGCCTGGGCCACATTTATCGCACAGGGGATCGCCTGCATTTTGGCTCTGCTGGCGCTCGGCAGACGGATGAAAGCCGTTCGGACCGACAAACGGCCGGAGATTTTTTCGCGCGATATGCTCTTTCGGGTGGGAAGGATCGCGGTGCCCAGCATCCTGCAGCAGAGTTTTATTTCTGTCGGAAATATTTTTATCCAGGGCCTGATCAATTCATATGGTTCCTCTGTGATCGCCGGATATTCGGCGGCTGTGAAGCTGAATACTTTCTGTATTACCAGCATCACAACTCTGGGCAACGGAACCAGCAGCTTCACGGCACAGAATCTGGGCGCCGGCCTTTTGGAACGGGTGCGGGAAGGGCTCAAAGCTTCGGTGAAGCTGGCGTTGTTTTTTGCGGCCCTGTTCTTTGTCGCGTTCTTTTTAGCAGGCCGCACGATGCTGTCCCTGTTCATGAATGAAGACAGCACGGTGGCGATGGAGACGGGCGTTCTGTTTCTGAAGATCGTATCCCCCTTTTATTTTGTCATTGCTGTTAAACTCATGGCGGATGGGGTCTTGCGCGGGGCCGGGGCGATGAAGGCGTTTATGGCGGCTACATTCACGGATCTGCTGCTGCGCGTGATTCTTGCCTTCCTGCTCGCATC
>USKC01000200.1 GCA_900555195.1 uncultured Lachnospiraceae bacterium | reverse complement strand
TACGGGGCAGGGCCAGGGGGGCGCGTCTGCCGTCTTCCAGCCGGGCCGTCTGAACCATTACGAATAACCGTCACTCCTTTGCAGGGAAACCAATCTTTCCGGCCGGACGAAAAAGTTCCTGCAAGGAAGCCTCAAGGGACAAATACCCCGCAGCCGGGCTGCGGGGGATTTGTCTTTCTTATGCTTTTTCAGTTCACGCCGCTTAAATCAATTCGATTTCCAGCGTCTGCATCGTTTCATCCACAGTGATCTTAGCGCATCCGTCCGCTTCCTCCACCGGCTGCTTTGTCTGCACCGATTTGGCCTCCAGGCCGTGCAGAAGGATGGTCAGTCCCTTCATATCCGCATTCGATTCAAAAGAAATCACATTGCCCTGACGTCTGGCCGTAACCCTGCACACGTCCACACCCTTCTGATCCACGATGCGGCAGTCGCTGCAAGCGCCATCCGCAAGTTCATACAGATGAAGCGTCGCACCTTCCCGATAATCATAATCCGGCCTGTCGCAAACCGCTCCGGTGGCCAGCAGCGTGCCCGGCTTCACATACAGCGGCAGAGAGAAATAATCATATTCCCCTTCATAATAGCGGCCGCCATCTTTGACTTCTCCTGTGAAGTAGTCCGTCCATCTTCCTTCAGGCAGGTAGAACTGCGCTTTCTTATCTTCCCGCAGCACCGGAGCCACAAGAAGCGCATCTCCCAGCATATACTGCGTATCCAGCCAGGCCGCCGCAGGATCGGACGGGAATTCAAATACCATGGGACGCATCATGGGCGTTCCGTCTTCATGCGCTTCCACAGCCTTGGAATACAGATAAGGCATCAGGGAACACTTCAGATTTACAAAGTAGCGTACCACATCGCTCGCCTCATCATCGAATACCCACGGCACACGATAGCTTCCTGAGCCGTGCAGACGGCTGTGAGAGGAAAGGAGGCCGAACGCTGCCCATCTCTTATACAGGTCAGGGGATGCGGTATTCTCAAATCCGGAAATATCATGGCTCCAGAAGGAGAAACCGGACATCGCGAAGGAAAGGCCGCCGCGCACCGTTTCCGCCATGGACGGGTAGTTAGCGGAGCAGTCTCCTCCCCAATGCACCGGGAACTGCTGTCCGCCTGCGCAGGCGCTTCTGGCAAAGAGAACCGCCTCTCCTTCACCCTTTACTTCCTTCAGCAGGTTGAACACGCATTCATTGTACAGATAGGTGTAATAATTGTGCATGCTTCCCGGATCGCTTCCATCATGCCAGCATACATCCACAGGAATTCTCTCGCCGAAATCCGTCTTAAAGCAGTCCACACCCATATCCAGCAGGGTCTTCAGCTTGTTTGCATACCATTTGCACGCCTCCGGATTGGTGAAATCCACCAGTCCCATTCCAGCCTGCCAGTTATCCGTCTGCCATACGCCCTTGCCGTCCGCTCTTTTCACCAGGTATCCGCCTTCCACGCCTTCCTTAAAAAACGGGGTTCCCTGCGCGATGTAGGGATTGATCCAGACACAGATCTTTAAGCCTCTGTCATGATATCTGCGAAGCATTCCTTCCGTATCCGGGAACACTCTGTCATCCCAGGTGAAATCACACCACTGGAACTCTCTCATCCAGAAGCAGTCAAAATGGAACACGGAAAGAGGAATGTTTCTTTCCTCCATGCCCTGAATGAAGGAACTGGTGGTCTGCTCGTCATAGTTGGTGGTAAAGGACGTGGACAGCCACAGGCCGAAGCTCCAAGCAGGAGGCAGGGCAGGCCGTCCTGTATAGGCGGTATAGTTCTTCAGGATCTCCTTGGGCGTAGGGCCGTAAATCAGGCAGTAGCGAAGTTCTTCTCCCGGAACGGAAAAGCCCACATATTCCACCTTTTCGCTGGCCACTTCAAAGGAAACATTGTCCGTATGATCCACATATACGCCGTATCCCTTGTTGGTCATATAGAAAGGAACGCTCTTGTATGCCACCTGAGAGGCCGTACCGCCGTCCTCATTCCAGGTCTCCACAACTTGTCCGTTTTTCACGAACGCGGTAAAACGTTCGCCGAATCCATATACATTCTCTCCCACCTGAAGGGAAAGCTCGTTCACCATATAAGGTTTTCCCGTCTCCGTCAGATAATTATCCTCCGGGAACATGGTGGAAGGTTTCCTGTCCCATCTGGCATAGCCCAGATTACGGAAATCACAGGAGGTCAGCACCCTTCCGTCCGCCTCAAAGCGGTATCCCCATTCTTTGCGGTTTACGCGCACCGTCACTTTCCCGGCCTTCATCACGGCCTCTTCGTCCGTAATCTTCACGTCCACCGGCAGTCTGTCCTCATGCTTCGGGCATACGGGTTCCGGCTTCCAGTATCCTTCATGGTGCCAGGCGCGAACCATGATGATGTTCTCCCTGGGAGACGTGAATTCAATGGTGATGGTGGGCATATTCAGCGTCGCCCCTCTGGATGTGATCGGCCCAACCGGAGCCAGGACGCGCATCCCTCCATTGATTTCGCGCACGTCATATGCCTGCGCAGCATATAAAATGTTGGCGCGCTCGCTGCGCAGCCAGTATCCTTCTGTAAATTTCATCTTGTACCTCCTTTTATTTCTTTTCATCTTCCCGGACGCGCCCTAAGGATTCGCCCGGATAAACACAGCCTTCCACCATGATGATCCTGGGAATACAGGTTTTCGGTTTCTCTATCAGCCCGATCAGCTCCCTTGCCGCATAGCTTCCCAGCTTCTCCGTATCCTGCATCAGCGTCGTCAGCCGCGGCTGCACATGCCGCCCGATGCGCAGGCCATCATATCCTGCCACCGATATATCCTCCGGCACCCGGATGCCTCTGCGAAGCATCACGTTCAAGCCGCCGAAGCAGGCAAAATCGTCCGGATACAGAATACAGGTTGGCGGCGACGGAAGCGCCAGCAGCGCCTCCGTTGCCACACAGGCCGCTTCCGTATCCCGATAAGCAGCTTCGCATACATATTCATCCGGAATTTCCAGCCCCAGTTCCTCCGCCGTCTTGTAGAACGAAGAGAGCCTGCTGCGGGTAACGGATGAATCTGAACCATGGATATAGGCGATCTTTCTGTGCCCCTGTTCATATGCGAATGAAAGCAGCTGCTCCATTCCCTTCACATTATCGGAAAGAATCGCGATCCTGCCGTTAAAGACATGGTCAATCGTCACCACCGGCACATCGCTTTCCACCAGTTCCAGCACCTCCGGATCCGTGAAATCCACACAGGCAATGACCACTCCGTCAAAGCCCCTGTAGCGCACATGCTCCAGATAGGACATCCTGCCGTTCCTCGCTTTATTATTATTTACAAAGGTAATGTCGTACCCTTTCTCCTCTGCGGCTTCCTTGAAACTCTCCAGAACGCTCGCAAAATAATCATGTGTCAGACCGCTGTGCGACGCATCCGCAAATAAAACGCCGAGATTATAACTTCGGTTCGTCTTCAGCGCCCTCGCCACAGAGTTCGGATGATACCCCAGCTGTTCCGCCTTTTTCTTCACCATCCGTTTGGTTTTTTCGCCGATATCGGGCTGATCATTCAGCGCCTTGCTCACCGTGGCGACGGATACTCCGCATGCAAGCGCAATATCCTTCATGGATGACATCTGTTCCTTCCCTCCCTTTTTCTTTCCCTCCCCACTCCATTTTCTTAATCGTTTTCGCTATTTCAGCATACAATAGAATCCAGGAAGATTGCAAGCCCCCTTTCCCCTGTTTTTTCTTTTTTCACAGAATGTCAAATTTTTCCCTTATTTTTAGGCTAAAATAACGAATATATTTTTCTTGCAAAATCTTCCCTACCTCCTTATAATTCAGCTTACAGGGATATTGTTTATCTGTTTACTTAATCGTTTTCGCGAATGATGTACAGGATATGCACAACCCGAAACACGCCTTGCTGCGGCATTTTCCCAAAAGGATGCCCGGCCGGCACAAGAAAGATGAAGATGGAGGTATCTCATGAAATTCGGATATTTTGACGATCAGGCGCGTGAGTATGTGATCACCACGCCGGAAACACCGTTGCCCTGGATCAATTACCTGGGCTGCAAGGACTTTTTCTCCCTGATTTCCAACACCTGCGGCGGATATTCTTTCTATAAAGATGCCAAGCTGCTCCGCCTGACCCGCTACCGTTACAACAATGTTCCGTATGACAACAACGGAAAATATTTCTATATTAAGGACGGTGACACCGTCTGGAACCCGGGCTGGCAGCCCACCAAACGGACGCTGGATTCCTACGAATGCCGTCACGGAATGGGTTACAGCCGTTTTACCGGAAGCCTGAATCAGGTCACCGCCAGCGCGCTCACCTTCGTTCCTCTTAACGATGCGTGCGAACTCACCAAGCTGACGCTCACCAACGATGGCGATGCGGAAAAGAACCTGACGCTTTTCTCCTATGTGGAATGGTGCCTGTGGAACGCGGATGATGATATGAAGAACTTCCAGAGGAACTTAAGCACCGGAGAAATGGAAGTGGATGGCTCCACCATTTATCACAAGACGGAATACAGGGAGCGCCGCAACCACTATGCGCTCTATTCTGTCAATGTGCCCATTGATGGATTTGATACCAGCCGCGACGCCTTCCTGGGCTTCTACGGCAGTCCCGAGATGCCGGCTGCAGTCCGTGCAGGCGCTGCCACCGGTTCCATCGCCCATGGCTGGTCTCCCATCGCTTCCCATCAGATCAACGTAACGCTTAAGCCAGGTGAGAGCCGTTCTTTCCTTTTCGTCCTGGCCTATATTGAGAATCCGGAGGAGGAAAAATGGGAATCCGCCGGCGTCATCAATAAAACGAGGGCCCGCGCACTGCTGGAGCGCTACAGCACCGTGGAAGCAGCCGACGAAAGCTTCCTCGCCCTGAAAGCGTACTGGACCGAGCTGTTAGGCGGATACCGGATCGAATCCGGCTGCGAAGAGGTCAACCGCATGGTGAACATCTGGAACCAGTATCAGTGCATGGTCACCTTCAACATGTCCAGAAGCGCTTCCTATTATGAATCCGGCATCGGCCGCGGCATGGGCTTTAGGGATTCCTGTCAGGACCTGCTGGGCTTCGTCCATCTGATTCCTGAGCGGGCAAGGGAACGCATCCTGGATATCGCCGCCGTACAGTTTAACGACGGCAGCACTTATCATCAGTATCAGCCTCTGACCAAAACCGGCAATGCGGACATCGGCGGCGGCTTCAATGACGATCCGCTGTGGCTGATCGCCTGCACCAGCGCCTATATCCGGGAAACGGGGGATGTGTCCATCCTCTCCGAAACGGTTAAGTTCGATGACGGCGGAGAAGGCACACTTTTCGAGCATCTTACGCGTTCCTTCCGCTTCACCGCCACACATAAAGGCCCCCATAATCTGCCGCTCATCGGCCGTGCCGACTGGAACGACTGCCTGAATCTGAACTGCTTCTCCGACAAGCCCGGAGAATCCTTCCAGACCTTCGGCCCCAGCGAAGGACCTGTGGCTGAATCCGTATTCATCGGCGGCATGTTCGTCAAATACGGAGAGGAATTCGCCTGCCTGGCACAGCTTCTTAACAAAGACGAACTGGCAGAGGAAGCGCGCGCGGAAGTGGCCGCAATGAACGAGGCGCTGCTTGATGCGGGCTGGGACGGCGAATGGTTCGTACGCGCCTATGACGCCTACGGCAACAAGGTAGGTTCCAAAGAATGTGAGGAAGGCCAGATCTTCATCGAGCCTCAGGGCTTCTGCGTGCTGGCTGGCGTAGGCGTAAAGGAAGGCCTGGCCGAGAAGGCGCTCGACAGCGTAAAGGAACGTCTGGACACCAAATACGGCGTGGTTCTCCTTCAGCCCGCCTATACCAGGTATCATCTGGAACTGGGCGAGATTTCCTCCTATCCTCCGGGATATAAGGAAAATGCCGGCATTTTCTGCCACAACAACCCCTGGATCTCCATCGCTGAGACTGTGATCGGAAGAGGCGACAGGGCCTTTGAGGTAT
>USKC01000199.1 GCA_900555195.1 uncultured Lachnospiraceae bacterium | reverse complement strand
ACGCTGCCAGCGTGGCGCGCTCCCAGCTGCGCTAATGCCCCATGCAGCTAATATCATAACAGATTCTTTTTCTGTTGGCAAGAACTTTTTTGAGAAATCCGCTTTGCCGGGTGAGTGAAACGTTAAATTCCGCATTGCCCTTGAACCGCTTTGCAATTTACCGCTCAGCCCCGGAATCCTTGCGGCCTGCCCTGTATCTGTGCGGCTTACACATGCGGAATGATTTGAGGGGCGGCTGTATTCCTTTTCCTAAAAGCCTGTGAAAAACTTAGAAGCAGTCGATTTTTGAAGCGGCTTTCAGGAAAAGGAACGTATCGTCCGGGAAAAAGGATGCAGTTTGTTTAATCCGCTGCAGTTTCGGCAAAGCTGGTATTCACCAGATCTGTATAGGGAACGCGCTGAGAAAGCTCGCCGGATTCTTCCAGAATATTCTGAAGCAAGGTGAAAGCGTCTTCGCTGAAGACCAGGTCTTCCTTCCAGGTATCCTGTTCATAATACCGGGTGATGATGGCTGTGATTGTCTCCGCATCGGTCTCTTCAAACTGCGGCTGGATGATTGCGGCGATTTCCTCAGGGGAGTGAGCCTGAACATAGTCCATTCCCTTCTGGAGCGCATTGGTGAAGGACTGGATCACCTCCGGGTTGGCTTCTATATAGCTTTTTTTGGCGGAAAAAGCGGTGTAGGGCACATAGCCGGAATCTTCGCCAAGGGAAGCGACCACATATCCATCGCCTTTCTGTTCCAGGAGGGTGGCGTGGGGCTCGAATTCAACAGTGAAATCTCCCTGCCCGCCGGAGAAAGCGGCGGCCGTGGAACCGAAGTCAATGCTTTGATCGATGCTCAGATCCGCTTTGGGGTCGATGCCGTTTTTATTCAGAATGTATTCAAAGACCATTTCGGGCATGCCGCCGGCTCTGCCGCCAAGAACAGAAGTGCCCTTGAGCATATCCCAGCTGAAGTTGTCAATGGGCGTTCTGGATACCAGGAAATTGCCCGCGCGCTGGGTCAGCTGTGCGAAGTTGACGACATAATCTTCCGTGCCGCCCAGATAAGTATAGATGGATGCTTCTGACCCCATAAATCCGATGTCGGCCTCGCCGGTGAGAACGGCCGTCATGGTTTTGTCGGCGCCAAAG
The DNA here is from genome assembly GCA_900555195.1 of uncultured Lachnospiraceae bacterium. Classification (GTDB taxonomy): domain Bacteria; phylum Bacillota; class Clostridia; order Lachnospirales; family Lachnospiraceae; genus Eisenbergiella. The sequence continues at coordinate 4,861 of USKC01000199.1, read as the reverse complement.
CCGGTTACCAGCGTGAGATTGATTCCTTCCTCTTCAAAATACCCTTCTTCAATCGCCACATACATGGGCGCATAGAAAATGGAATGGGCCACCTCGTTTAAGGTTACTTCCGTCAGCTGCTTTTCTTCGGTCTGCTGCCCGCCGTCCGTATCGCCGGACGTATCCGAACCGCAGCCTGCCAGGCAGGCGGTCAGCATGGCGAGCGCCAGTGTAAATGCCAGAATTTTCTTTTTCATACATATCCTCCATGGGCTTGATGATATATCATATGAGAAAAAATGAGGCGGTGTGCCTGGATTTCCCATTCCGGTCCGGAACGGAGAATGGAAAACGGAGGGGCGGGCGTCAGAAACAGGGCGGAGCGGGAATAAATCGAGGTAAAAAATATAAATAATCGAGAATATAAATTTCTATCGACACCGAATGCATGTTCCGATATAATAAAGAGGCACAAAATCGGGAAGCGTTGAGAAATGGAGAGAAGAACATGAGCGGTTACGATATGCTGAATGACAGACAGCGGGAGGCGGTGCTGCAGACGGAAGGGCCTGTGCTGATTCTTGCCGGTGCCGGAAGCGGAAAGACCAGGGTGCTGACCCAGAGGATCGCCCATCTGATCGATCAGAAAGGGGTAAATCCGTGGAATATTCTTGCGATCACTTTCACCAATAAGGCGGCTGGAGAGATGCGGGAACGTGTGGATGATATCGTCGGCTTTGGCGCTGAAAGCATCTGGGTTTCCACCTTTCATTCGACCTGTGTGCGCATATTGAGAAGATACATAGACCGTATCGGATACGATACGAATTTTACGATCTATGATTCCGACGACTCGAAGAATGTCATGAAGGAAATCTGTAAGCGGCTGAACATTGATACCAAGATGTATAAGGAACGGGCACTGCTTTCGGAGATCTCATCCGCAAAGGATGAACTGATTTCCCCGTTGGAATATGAACTTAGCACGATGGGAGATTTTACGAAGCGCAAGTTCGCAGAGGCCTATAAGGAATATCAGGAGACATTAAGAAAGAATAATGCCCTCGATTTTGATGATTTGATTGTAAAAACCGTGGAATTGTTTAAAGCCAGGCCGGAGGTGTTGGATTCCTACCAGGAACGTTTCCGCTACATCTGTGTGGACGAGTATCAGGATACCAACACAGCCCAGTTTGAACTGGTGCGCCTGCTGGCAGGAAAATACAGAAACCTGTGCGTGGTGGGAGATGACGATCAGTCGATCTATAAGTTCCGGGGAGCAAATATTCACAATATCCTGGACTTTGAGAAAGTATTCCCTGAGGCAAAGGTTATCAAGCTGGAACAGAACTACCGTTCCACACAGACCATTCTGGACGCTGCCAATTCCGTCATCCGCAACAATGTGGCCCGAAAGGATAAGAATCTCTGGACCAGCAAAGAGGGCGGCGAAAAGGTTCATTTCAGGCAGCTCGATACGGCCTATGAAGAAGCGGAGTATATTGCTACGCAGATCGGGAAAAATGTGCGTAACGGCCAGGTTGAATATAGAGACTGCGCGGTACTTTACAGAACCAATGCGCAGTCGCGAATTCTGGAGGAACGTTTTATTATGGAAGGGATCCCCTATGATGTTGTGGGAGGGGTGAACTTTTATTCCAGAAGAGAGATTAAGGATGTTCTCGCATATCTGAAAACGATTGACAATGGCCGGGATGACCTGGCGGCAAGGCGTATTATCAACGTGCCCAAACGGGGGATCGGAGCGGCAACGATCCAGCGGGTGCAGGATTATGCGGATGGAAGGGGAATCAGCTTTTTCGATGCGATCTGTGAGGCGGATCAGATCGTATCTGTGGGAAAAAGCGTGGTGAAGTTAAAAGCGTTTGCCTCCATGATCCGTTCATTCCGCAGCAAGCAGGAATTCTATACGCTGACGGAATTGGTGAAAGATGTTCTGGAGACCAGCGGATACATGAAGGATCTGGAAGAATCGGACGAGGACGGCGTGGAGGAACGCATCGGAAATATTGATGAACTGGTGAGCAAAGTGGCCGCCTATGAGGATACGCATGATGAGCCGAACCTGAACGAATTTCTGGAGGAAGTGGCTTTGGTTGCGGACATTGACGGCGTGGAAGAATCGGATAATAAGGTACTGCTGATGACGCTGCATGCGGCCAAAGGGCTGGAGTTTCGCTATGTATATCTGGCTGGAATGGAGGACGGGATTTTCCCAAGCTATATGACCATCACTTCGGATGATCCTTCCGCGATCGAGGAAGAAAGACGTTTGGCTTACGTTGGCATTACCCGTGCCAAGGAGGATCTGACGCTCACCTGCGCGAAGCAGCGGATGCTCCGCGGTGAGACACAGTATAATCCGGTCAGCCGCTTCGTCAGGGAAGTGCCTGCCCAGCTTTTGGACAATACTCCCCCCATATTTAAAAGAAAGGTGGATTTTTCCCAGGCTGCAGAAACGCCGGAGAGCAGGGAACGTTTCAGGAGCGCGCCGTACGGCGGAAATTATGGACAGGATTCCACGGCCACGGGAGACTGGAGGCCGAAGGCTGTGGTGAAGCCGAAGCGTACGGCAGAAGAGCATAAACCGTTTATCGCCCAGGGGCTGGGCAGCCTGAAAGGCGTGAACGGCCTGAATAAGGGCGCCCAGTTAAAGCAGGCGGCTTTGGAATATAAGGAAGGCGACCGGGTGCGCCATATCAAATATGGAGAAGGCACAGTACAGAAGATCGAAGATGGGCCAAGGGATTATCAGGTGACGGTGGATTTTGACATGGCAGGCGTGAAAATCATGTATGCGGCCTTTGCCAAGCTGAAAAAGATCTGAGGAAGAGGTTTCTGGATTCTGTGAAAAAGAATTCCCGGTTCAGGAACAAATATTCCTGAACCGGGGAGACTGTGGCGGGTACAGTCCCAACAAGGCTGTAAAAATGAACGCATGACAAGTAAATTTATCGTATTTTCATGAAAAATTTATAGTAAAGATATGTAAAAAGTGGTATGATAAAAGCAGTATTTCAGTATGGGCTGCTGTGCATACTAATACGGGTAGAAAGGATGGTTGGCATGGGAAAACTGGAAGAGGTGTTAGAAATGGTAAAAATGAATGATCTGCTCGGGAAAAAAGAAGACAGAAAGGACAATGGAAATACCCTCCTCTGGGTTCTTGCTATCATCGGCGCGATCGCTGCTGTGGCAGGAATTGCATATGCGGTATACCGTTATCTGACTCCGGATTATCTGGAGGATTTTGAAGACGACTTTGACGATGATTTTGATGATGAGTTTTTTGAAGAAGAAGATGTGCCTGCTGCATCGAAAGATGAGGCAGAGAGCGAGGATACCGCAGAAGCTGACGGTGAGGAATAAGGCAGATGTGAGACGGGATGCCGCAGGCATCCCGTTTTTGTGCGGCGGGAAAAGTTCTTTTCGGATGCATGCGGTGCGAATGTATGCCAAGTACATACTTTTTATATAGGGGTGCCCTGAAGCGGGACACCCGTTTCTGTTGGAAGATCAAAAAAGAAATGAAGGAGTCTGCATAGGATGAAAAAGGGAGAAATCCGGGAAGGAATTGTCTCAGAGGTAAAGTTCCCTAATAAAGGAAATGTGAGATTGCTGCCAAAAGAAGGGGAGGAAAATGGCCGGGATGAATGGGCAACGGTGAAAAATGTGCTTCCGGGCCAGAAGATTTCCATAATGATCGGAAAGGTGAGAAAGGGCAGAGGGGAAGGGCGCGCGCTTTGCGTGCTGGAGCCGTCTCCAGACGAGATACAGGCTCCCTGCCCGCACTTCGGCAGCTGCGGCGGCTGTATCTATCTCTCCCTCCCTTATGAAAAACAGCTGGAATTAAAGGAACGCCAGGTAAAAGAACTGCTGGATGCCGCCCTGGTGCACCAGGAAAAACCCTGGACATTCGAGCCGATAAAGGGCAGCCCTATGCCGCTTGCATACCGGAACAAGATGGAATTTTCTTTTGGGGATGAGTATAAAGACGGGCCGCTGGCGCTGGGGATGCATAAAAGGGGAAGTTTCTATGATATCGTGACAGTGTGCGGCTGTCAGATCGTGGATGAAGATTACCGTCAGATCCTTTCGGGCACACAGGAATATTTCTCCCAAAAAGAGATCTCCTTCTTTCATCGTCTCAGCCATAAGGGGTATCTGCGCCATCTTCTGGTGCGCAAAGCAGCGTATACGAAAGAGATCCTGGTGGGGCTGGTAACGACTTCCCAGATAGATCGCAAGGAAGAACGGGCATTGCTGGATGGATTCGTACAGATACTTCAGGAACTGCCGCTTTCCGGCAAGCTGGCGGGAATCCTGCATATCAGAAACGATTCCGTTGCGGATGTGGTAAAAAGTGATGAGACAACCATTCTCTTCGGACAGGATTTCTTCTATGAGGAGCTTCTGGGCATGAAGTTTAGGATATCCGTTTTTTCTTTTTTCCAGACCAACAGCTACGGCGCGCAGGTGCTGTACCAGACTGCGCGGGATTATATCGGGGAATTGGGAAAAGAGGATTGCGTGGTATACGACCTGTACAGCGGAACCGGAACCATTGCGCAGATGATGGCTCCGGCAGCTGGCAAGGTGATCGGCGTGGAAATCGTGGAAGAGGCAGTGGAAGCCGCCCGGGAAAATGCCGCCCTGAACGGCCTGGATAACTGTACATTTATTGCGGGAGATGTGCTGAAGGTGCTGGATGAGATCACAGAAAAGCCGGATTTCATCATCCTGGATCCGCCCCGCGACGGAATCCATCCCAAGGCCCTGCAGAAGATCATACGATATGGCGTGGACCGGATTCTCTATATTTCCTGCAAGCCCACGAGCCTGGCCCGGGATCTGGAAGTGC
>USKC01000198.1 GCA_900555195.1 uncultured Lachnospiraceae bacterium | reverse complement strand
ACAGGGCACGGGCCATAAGAAGCTTCTGCTGCTGTCCGCCTGAAAGCCCATTTCCTCCCTTCTTTTCCAGATTCATTAACAGGCTGTCCTCTTTCTCAGGCATACGGCTCACAGCTTCCCACAGTCCCACCCGTTTCAGGCATTCCCGCACGCGGGCCTTATCCGTCCGCCCCTCCATCTGCAGGGAGACATTCTCGGCCACTGTAAAAGGAAGAATGGTAGCCTCCTGGAATACCGGAGATAGCAGGCTGTAAAGATCTTCCTTTTTATAAGAAGAAACGTCGTTGCCTCCAATCAGGATGCGCCCGGAATCCGGTTTATAGAAACCACACAGCAGTTTGATGATCGTAGTCTTTCCCGCGCCGTTTACGCCCACCAGGGCGATTTTTTCCCCGGGTTCGATCGTCAGGCTGAAATGATCCAGCACCTGGTTTTTCCCCTGATAGGAGAAACATACGTCCCGGAATTCGATGGCAACAGGCTCCCCTGCGGGCGGAAGATCTGCCGCTGGATTCGGTTCCGGTTCGTCCGCTGCTTCCAGATAAGCGCGCATTCGGTTCAGGGGCGGCACCGCATTGCAGGCCAGAACGAAATCCCCAGGTGTCATTCTGCCGCCAGCCGCTTCCCACAGAAAGTACAGATAAGCCGCTCCATCCCGCAGGAACAGGGTTACCGCTTCCACAAAAGCGCCATACCAGTAATGATTCTGTACATCCTTACGCAGACGGTAATGTGCATCTCTATAGTGATGATAGTGCTGCTGAATCCATCCCGTCATTTCATACAGGCGAAGATCTTTCCCCAAATGCATGTCCTGTGCCTGTTCCGTCATATAGGCCAGGCGCCTTTGAATGCCGCTGCGCTCCGCCAATCTGCTCATTTCATATTTCTGGGCCCGGCGCAGAGCCAGAAAGTTCAGCACGGACAGCCCGATCAGAAACACCAGAAGCCAAAGATTGATCGCCGCAATGATGCCTCCATACAGGCAAAAGCTGACCAATGCGCCGCAGATTTTCACCGCTCCTTCACTCATCAGCGTGGTGGCAGACCAGGGCCCCCAATTCACGCTCATCAGCCTGGCCTGTTCGTATTGATCCTGCCACTGCGGACTCTCCACATGTTCATAGTCACAGTCCAGCGTTTTGCCGAACAACAAGTTGCGGTAATAACTTCTCAGGCGGTGCTGACGCATGGTTTTCCCCCTGGATGCCATGGCCCCAAGCATCTGAGAAAGCGCCATTCCCGCTCCCAGCCTGCCCACCAGGAGCAGCGCTTTGTATATCTGCGCATGGCTCATTACCAGATCCACTCCCACTTTGGGCAGATACATGGCAATGTAAGGCGTCGTTACCATACATGCCGACTCAATCACCATCAGCAGCATCAACCGCCTGTCGCTCGCCCAGATACCCCCTAATAGGTAACGCAGATTGTTGAATACGCTGTAACCTTCTTTCTGCTTTTTCAATGCTTCCTCCCCCCGCATTGCATTCCGGCAGCCCAGGCCACCTCTTCCGATACATTGCCGGATGCTTGCTGCCGATTCGTTTTCGCACGGTCTGCGCAGGGAATGCGCAGACCTGTCTGAACTGTTACCCGAATTTTTTCTTTTCCCACATTATACTATTTCCATGCGGTTCCTTCAAATAGAATGGGCGTCTCCCCACCCCGTGAGCAGTAACAATCTGTTCTCCTCGCAAAAAGAAAGACAAGAAGCCCTGCGGTTTCATCACAAAACCACAGGGCTGCTGTTCTTCAAGGAAAATGGGCCTTTCTTTTTTCTCAGCTTCCAAAATAAGCGCTGATTTCTTTCATCCGTTCCGACTGCTTCACATGGAAAGGGCATCTGGAATCACAGTGTCCGCAGCCGACGCAGTCTGAAGCTTTTTTCTCCAGATTAGCATAATGATCCCTGGCCAGTTCGTCTCCCGCCTCGGACAGGTCATAATATTTATTGATCAGACCCACATCCAGCCCGGCGGGACAGGGCTGGCAATGATTGCAGTAAACGCATGCGCCTGCCGCTTCCTTGGGTGTGAACGCGCCCAGCACAGAATAGTCCTTCTCTTCCTCCGATGCGTTAAGGAAGCCCAGCACGCGCTTCAGGTCTTCCCTTGAACGCACGCCGGGAAGCACAGTCAGGACTCCTGGCCGATCCAGGGCATACTGCATACACTGATATTCGCTCAGCGCCCGGCCAAAGGGAGAGGTTGCCGCATCCAGAAGCTGTCCCCCGCTGAATGCCTTCATCACGGAGATTCCCACGCCTTCCGCTTCACATCTGCGGTACAGGGCGGAACGTTCATCCGTACTTCCCGCCGCATATTCTCCGTGTCTGTAGTCATATGCCGGGTTGATGCTGAACATGAGCATGTCCAGAATCTTTTTATCCAGCACCTTTTCCACCACAGAAGGCGTATGGGACGAAAGGCCGATATGCCGCACCACTCCCTGGCGCTTCAGTTCTTCGATATAGGCGATCGTCCCTTGCTTTTCCGCTGCTGCAAGATCCGCCTCCTCATCAATGCAATGAATGAAGCCGAAGTCGATATAATCCGTTTTCAGGGCTTTCAGCTGCCAGTCAATGGAACGCTTGATCTCATCCAGCTTCAGCGTCCATCCGTATTTTCCGTTCCGGTAATCCGCACCGAAATGGATCTGGAAATACACGCGCTCCCTGCATCCTGCCACGCCACGCCCGTATGCAGGAAACGGCGCAGCATCTCCCGCAGCCATGTCAAAATAATTGATTCCGTTTTCTATCGCCATGGAGATGCAGCGCACCGCTTCTTCCTCTCCTGCCGCCCCCAACGAACTGTTTCCCAGCCCGATGATGCTGATTTGTTCCTCCCCATGAGGCAATTTTCTATATTCCATTCTCCTGTTTTCCTCCCTTACCGCCGCATTATAACGTTCTCTGGCCTTTTGCCAATCCCGTTTCCATTGGGTTGAGTCCTATATATGTCATAATTTTTACTATAATAAGATTCCTTCTCACTGTCTAATACCTCTTTCGTATCCTTTTCAATACGCGAAAGGCATTCTCTACAAATCGCGTTTGCCGTTTCGCGCGTTCGTGTACCAGCAAACAACATACCCACCGCAGGGACAGAGGGATGCCCGGATGGGGCTGGCGTTGGAGGGCAGAACAGCATATGCTAAGGCCTGAGCAATAACTTCTTAATCTGTCCCGCTTCCTGCTCGATGTTGCTATCCTGAACCATACATGATATCCTGTTAAAGAAGGAGGGATTCCCATGGAAATCCGTGTGCTGAAGTATTTTCTGATGGTTGCCAGAGAAGAAAATATCACAAAAGCGGCCAATCTACTGCACCTGACACAGCCCACCCTGTCCAGACAGCTGATGCAGCTGGAAGAGGAGCTGGGTGTCAAGCTGTTTCAGAGGAGCCGCCACCATATTGTTCTGACCGAGGAAGGCTGCTTCTGCGCCGCCGGGCGGAGGAAATCGTCTCTTTGTCCGAAAAGGCCAAGGATGAACTGCTTCATAAAAGGGAACAGCTGTCCGGCAAAATCTCTATCGGCAGCGGAGAACTTCAGAGTTCTCAGTTTCTTGCGGAGTTAATCACTTCCTTTCAGCAGGAAAATCCTCTGGTTCAGTTTGAGCTTTACAGCGGAAACTCCGACAATATCAAAGAGCGCATAGAACGGGGCATCCTGGACATCGGCCTACTGCAGGAACCGGTTGATATTGCCAAATATGGTTTTGTCCGCACCCCGCTCCGGGAACGATTTGGCGTTCTGATGAGAAGCGATTCCCCTCTGGCCGCCAAAAAGAGCATTCAGCCTCAGGATCTGATCGGCCTTCCCCTGATCCTTCCCCAGAGAGAAACGCTTCAAAACGAATTCATGAATTGGTTTGGTCCCTATGCGGATCAAATCCATGTCGTCGCAAGCGGCAATCTCCTGTATAACCAGGCCATCCTGGCCCGCCACCAGGGCAGCTATGTCCTCACGCTGGAACTGGACTGTTCCTATAAAGATCTTTGTTTCGTTCCTGTTTCTCCGCCCCTGGGCTATGGAACTGTCCTGGTCTGGAAAAAGGTTCAGATGTTCTCCCCCGCGGCTTCGCGGTTCATTGCATACATGAAAGAATACGCTTTAGGCATCATTCAGGATTGAAGATAAGCATTAGACAGAGAATTTCAGAAAGACTACAATGTAGGTGTTCAGGCAGAACACCTATTTTTTTGACCAAACGCAGGGGCGGCCCGCCTGGCGCGGGAAGCCTTTGTTTCGGATCCCATCGGAAGGAGCCTGTAAATGACAATCTATGAAGTGAGCGAACAGTATAGCATTCCTCTCGAGATCCTTCGCGCATATGAAAGCTGGAGGCTGTGCGGCATGGAAGCCAAAACAGCGGGCGTCTGGCAGTATACGCACACAGATCTGGAACGGCTGAGCCTGATATTGACCCTGCGTGACATCGGCTTTGAAAATGAAGAAATTAAGGACTATATGAAGCTTCTGCTGGAACAGGACAACACGGAGGCCAGGCGGCTAAAGATGCTGGAAGAAAAGCGACGCAGCATTCTGGAAGAGGTGCATAACCGGGAACAACAGCTGGAACAACTGGACTATCTTCGCTACCACATCCGTGAGCATGGCGCAAAGATACCAGGCAGCTTTTTATCCGATAAAAAGGCGCCTGAAAAAAAGTTGCTGTGATCTCATCGTCAGGTTTCTTTCATCGTTTTGATTCATGAAAAGACAAATAAAGGAGGTATTCCATCATGAAAATCCAAGACAAAGCAGTATTTGATGAACAGAATGTATTCGGTCTCGGGCAGGAGAATGTTGCCTTCGCCCAATACTTCATCGGGAATTCTTATCTGAATCCTTTAACTCAGCCTGGAGAAAGCGTTGTAGGCCTTGCAAATGTCACCTTTGAGCCGGGCTGCCGCAACAACTGGCACATCCATCATGCCAAAACCGGCGGCGGTCAGATTCTCATCTGTACGGCCGGAAGCGGATGGTATCAGGAAGAAGGAAAAGAAGCGGTCAGCCTGGAGCCGGGCACAGTCATCGTCATCCCTCCGGAAGTGAAGCACTGGCATGGGGCCAAAGCGGACAGCTGGTTTTCCCATATCGCGGTGGAAGTCCCCGGCACAGAAACCAGTAACGAATGGCTGGAGCCGGTGGATGATGAGGCGTTTTCCAAATTATCCTAACGGCATGGCCGCAGAGTCGATTTTACTCGTGTTTTATGGAAAGGAATTGATGTCGCTATGAGAAATTATCATGAAAGCGATCCTGAGTTCATGGAACGCTTTGAACATTTCGCCTTTGATGAGGTGATAAATGAACCCGGACAGCAGCTGGATGAAAATCCCCGCCATACGGCGATCCTCGCAACTCTGCTCGGCTGTCAGGGTATCGACGAATTCCGGCTGGAACTGCCCCGTGCCCTGGATGCCGGCGTCACGCCCGTCATGGCCAAAGAGATCATCTATCAGGCGGTGGACTATCTGGGAATCGGCCGTGTTCTGCCGTTTCTGGATGCTGCCAACGATATCCTGGAAGGGCGCGGCGTAAAGCTTCCTCTCCCCGGCCAGGCCACCACAACCATGGAAAACCGGCTGGAAAAAGGTGCTCAGGCACAGGTGGATATCTTCGGGGAATCCATGAAGGAAGCCTGGAAGCAGGGCCATATCAACCGTTGGCTGGCCGCCAACTGCTTCGGCGATTACTACACGCGCACCGGACTGGATCTGAAGCAGCGGGAATTGATCACCTTCTGCTTCCTGGCCGCGCAGGGAGGCTGTGAACCCCAGCTTACCGCCCACGCCCGCGGCAATATGAATCTGGGAAATGATAAAGATTTCCTGATTCGGGTCGTTTCCCAATGCCTGCCTTACATCGGGTATCCGAGAAGCCTGAATGCCATCTCCTGCGTGAATAAGGCAGCGGAGAGCATGAACGCTTAAGACCCCGACACACAGCCTTGCCCGTCCGGCCCGACATCCCGCGTATTTCTGTTACGGGCAGGGCAAA
>USKC01000197.1 GCA_900555195.1 uncultured Lachnospiraceae bacterium | reverse complement strand
CTTTCGCTCGGCTGAAAACGTAACGGTACATAACGCGCCAAAGGACGGCGCGTAAGTGCCGACGTTTTCAGACGGCCTTTCGGAAAACGTTTCCCGCCCGCAGCTGTTAAGGGCCAGGGCAGTGCGGCCAAACGCTAAGAGATAAAACAGCGGGCATCACGCCTGATAGATCCAAACTGCCAGCGGCATAGTCGCAACGCATACAAGGGTGGACAGCACATTGATCACTCCCGCGTATTCCGCTTCTTTTCCATATACCTGCGCCATTTGCGTGATGGAGGATGCAGGCGGTGTGATGGCTGCAAACAGGGTGACCAGCAGGACGGTTTCCGCATTGGCCAGCGGAATATGCCTGACAAAAGGGCGCAAAAGCAGCACGAGAAGAAGGGGGAAGAAAACCATCCGCAGCCCTGTGACAAGCCAGGCGCGCCGGTTCAGGAATACCTTTTTCCAGTTCATGCCCGCAATCAGCATGCCGACGATAAACAGGCTCGCCGGAGCCACCATCTGGCTCACCGACTGAACTGTTTCTCCCAGCACGTCCGGCAGGCGGATATGAAGGAGGAACAATACCAGGCCGACCATTCCCGCCAGGAGGTTCACATTGGTCAAAATTCTGCGCCAATTGGCGCCACGCTCCCCGGACACCAGGGATTTTCCATGTGTCCACAGCAAAAACAGCTGCACTGTAATATAAGCGCTGGAGTAGATCACCCATTCCTCTCCCAATACCGCAAGAATGATCGGGACGACCAGATTCCCCGCATTGGAATAGATTACCGAAGCTTTCTCAATAGCGCTCAGCCTCCATATCCTGCCCAGAATCCATGTGCCTGCAATCAAAACCACATGAATCGCAGCAGCGGCAGCAAAGGCCCAAAGCAAACCTTTCACCGTTTCTTCGCTGTATTCCACCTGAAAGGAATTCAGGATCACGCAGGGTATAACCAGATATAATAAAAGAACGGACAGGACTCTGCTGTCATCGGATGCCAAAAACCCCGCCTTCACCAGAGAAAATCCGAGCAGCAGCATCAGCAGCATGGACAGGATCTCTTCAAATAGTAAAACGGTAATCTCCATTTTTCTGTCACTCCGCCGTCTTTTGCAGATATCGCAATACGGCGGACATCCCCGGAACCCTTCCGGGGATGTCTCCCTTCCCTGTTATTGCACCTGTGTGAGATGGATCAGTTTTCCGACATAGTCTCCGGAAATACTTTCCATCAGGATGCCCGCATTCATCAGCGTGCTTCCCAGAAGAACGCTGCCCTGCGGGAAGCATCCCGCCGTTTTGGCATCGCCTTCCCCGTCCGGGCTCTCCACTTCCACCAGATAACGCTTCTGCGGATCCAATCCCTTCAGGCATATCCTCCTGCTCTTCCGGTTCGGTACATTCAGCACCTGAATGTAGGTCACGAGGGCCTCCGTCTTATCCGAAGACACCACCTCCCAGCAATCATAGAGACGGTTCTCGCTGTAAGAGGCGAGGCGGTAGTACTCTCCTTCCCTTACCAGATCGTTGTATTTATGATATAAACGAACCTGACCCGGAATGCTGTTCCTGTCCGCTTCAGGTATTCTAGTCACGTCCAGCTCATAGCCAAAGGTTCCGGCCAGCGCCACATATCCCCTGGTTTCAAAAGGCGCCGTCCTTCCCACCGTATGGTTCGGGCAGTCGCTCACATGTGCTCCCATGCAGGAAAGCGGATAGAGCAGGGCCGTTCCCTCCTGAATGGCCAGGCGTTCGATGGCATCCGTATCGTCAGAGCACCAGATCTGCGGGCTGTAATACAGCATGCCCGGATCGAAACGCGCCCCACCGCTGGAGCAGTTCTCCAAAAGCAAATCCGGGAATTCGGTGATCAGCCGTTCCTGCATCCTATAAACCGCCAGCGTATATCTGTGCGACAGTTCACCCTGCCTGTCCGCATCCAGAGCCGCGCTGCCAAGATCGGACAGCGGGCGGTTCATATCCCATTTCACATAGGCGATGTTGGCGCTGCGCAGCACCTTTGCCACGCATTCATAGATGTAGTCCGCCACCTCCGGCCTGGAGATATCCAGCACATACTGATTTCTGATCAGCCCGGCCCTTCGTCCCGGAATCTGGATGGCCCAGTCCGGATGGGCGCGGTACAGATCGGAATCCGGGGAGATCATCTCCGGCTCAAACCAGATACCGAACTGCATCCCCAGCGCATTCACCTCGTCCACCAGCTTCTTCAGGCCGCCCTTCAGCTTCTGTTCATTTACCTGCCAGTCGCCGAGCGCCATGTTGTCGCTGCTTCTGTTTCCAAACCAGCCATCGTCCATGACCAGCATCTCTATTCCCAGGGCGGAAGCCTGCTTTGCAATGTCCAGAAGCTTCTGCTCATCAAAGTCAAAATAGGTCGCTTCCCAGTTGTTGATCAGAATGGGACGTTTCCTGTGAAGCCATTTGCCCCGCATCAGGTGATTCCGATACAGCGTATGGAATGCCCTCGTCATGCCATCCAGCCCTTCGCAGGAGAATACCCGGATCATCTCCGGCGTCTGGAAGCTCTCTTCCGGAAGCAGTTTCCAGGAAAAATCCTCCGGATAGATACCCATCACAGCCCTGACGCGGAAGAACTGATTCTTCTCCGCCGCCTCCAGATGGTTGCCGGAATAGACAAAATGCATGCCATAGACCGCTCCCGTCTCCTGTGTCGCCGTTTTCTCGCACAGCGCCATAAACGGCTGCTCCTGATGGCCGCTCTCCCCTCTTCTGGAATAGACCGCAGCCACTCCCGCTTCCAGCGGACGGCGGACGATATGGCGTTCTCTGGCCCAGCCGCCGTGCAGAGTGATCACATCATACGCTCCCTCATCCAGATTTAGCGCTCCCGAAAGAGCCTTGGTCAGCCACACCGGCTCCTGCGAATGGTTGATAATGCGCACGCTCCCTGCAATGGCATCCGTATCCGCAAAAACACTGTAGGAAAGCACCGCCTCCAGCGAAAGGATCGGATCCTCCATCCGGATCTCAAGCGTCTTGCATTCTGTTTCTTCTCCAAAGGTGGCAGGAAGCCCTTCCAGCTTCTTTTTGCCGTCATAGATCTGATGGGAAACATAGGTCAGCTGCACCGCGTTATATCCATCCTTTGTCCGCACGCTCAGGCAGTCCTGACGGTAATCCCCTGTGCCATGGGTGGGATACTCCATCGGAAAACTGTCCATGAAGGAGCCTCTTTCCCTGTCGTTGACCTCCGGCACAAAGGGTGCTTCCTGCGTCCGCATGAGATATGCCACCCCATCCTCTTCCAGGCGTTTTCCGTAATAGATATGGCCGAGGAAGCCCTCTTTGTCCACGATTCCCATCAGATAAGAAGAATTCGGCGTATCCAGCTTGAAAACCCTGTTCTCCTGATTATATGTAATGTTCATTTTTACCTCCATTCCGAAGCGTTTTACGCTGCGGCACACACACAAAATCAGAGAGAGTGAAAGCATTTTTCTTTCACTCTTCTCTTTATTTTTTTACTACATTATTGTTGTATTTATATATTACAGATCTCTCTCAAGCCGTATCCGCACCTCTCCCAGTTCAAGGCCTGCCTGGGCAAAATAGAAGCGCATATACTGATGCGGGAAGCGGAACTCTCCTATCGGCGCAGTCTTGGTCTCCCATTTCCCATCCGTTCCATTGAAGGTAAAAGTGATCACCGAACCATGATTCATGAACACGGACATGGGAACCTGTGCCAGAGAGCCGCCCTCACATTTGGCCGTCACCTGCATGGTATAGTGGCCATCCTTCAGAAGCCGGATCCCGAGAACCGTGCTCGCTCCCATCTCGGTTGAGATTCCGGATATATCCAGGGCGGTATCCACATCCACATCCTGATATTCCAAATCCAAAAACTGCGCGTCATCACCGGCGCTTTCCCTCTGCTGCCTTAATTCTTCTTCCGGAATGCGTCCCAGGAAACGATCCATGACGGGCAGCCGCATCAGCACGCTGCAGATGTTCCGTGCGCTGCGCACCAGTTCTCCCCGCGTAAGCCTGCCAGCAGCAAGGCCTTTCATGGTATTATCACCGCCGCTGTTGGATGCCGCATCGGATACCACCATATAGACGTCATTCTGGGCGCGCACCATGGCCGTTGTGTTCCGCGTGTCTGCATCCCGGCCCTCATCATTCATCTTCGCCCACCAGTCCGTCATCACCAGACCGTCAAATCCCCACTCCTTCCGCAGAATGGTGGTGAGCAGATCATAGCTTCCTGCGGTCCACAGGCCGTTCACAGGCCCGTAAGTGCTCATGATGGAAAGCGCCCCGCCTTCCTTCACAGCGATTTCAAATCCTTTCAGATAGATTTCCCGCAGCGCCCTTTCAGAGATTACGGCATCCGCCTGGTTCCTCGCGAATTCCTGATTGTTTCCCGCAAAATGCTTGATCGTTCCGCTGGTGCCTGCCCTGTACATGCCCCGCAGCTGCGCCGCAGCCATCTTTCCGGTAAGCAGAGGATCTTCAGAAAAATATTCAAAGTTCCTTCCATTCAAAGGATTCCTGTGAATGTTCATGCCCGGCCCGAGCAGCAGATCCACCCTGTTTCTGCGCAGTTCCAGCCCCTCCATCTCGAACAGGTCTTCCACCAGTTCCGTATTGAAGGTGCAGGCGAGGCAGGTTCCATTCGGCAGGCTGAACGCATGCGTCCCGCAGTCCATACGGATGCCGGAAGGGCCGTCCGCACAGCATCCCACCGGAATGCCGAATTCTTTCAGCCTCTCCGTCACGCCTCCGAAGGCTCCTGCAGTTCCGGGAGTGACCTTGGGCGAACACATTCCCTCTCCCCGCACGATGCAGGCAAGGTCTTCATCAGACAGCTGGGAAAGAAACGCATCCATATCCGCTTTGCCGTCATATACATCCGCGAGCCGGATCCCCTGATCCATCCTGCAGCTTTCCGCCTGCGGACGATTTGCCGCGATGCGCTCCTCCAGATTCACTGTTCTTAACGGCGCATCCTCCCATTCCATAGACGCCTCGATCCCGTCTTCGCTTACAGGCTTCATCCTTTCAAATGGCGTAACAGGAGCCAGCGCCTCTTCCAGCCTATCCGTCACCTCATCCTCTTCCAGGACAAAGGCTCCCGCATATCTGGCGCTGCGCACATCGCTTCCCACATAGAACGCATAGCTTCCCTTTTCGAGCACATAGCAGGAACGGTTGCCGGTCAATCCACCGTCATCATAAGAGGCGATCGTTCCTGTATCTATCGAGCATGCAATCGCCCGTTCCTCTCCGGGCTGCAGTTCTTTTGTTTTCAGAAAGGCTGCCAGGCTGCGGAAGGGCTTTCCAAGGACGCCCTGCGGCGGGTTCACATATACCTGCACCACTTCTTTTCCCGGGACTTCCCCTTCATTCTTCACAATCACCCGGATTTTCACAGCGTTTCCTTCTTTTTCAAACGCCTCCGTCCGAATGGAAAAGGAAGTATAGGAAAGGCCGAATCCAAAGGGATAGAGCACGCTGTCCTTCGCTGCGGTTTCAAAATACCGATAGCCCACATAGATGTCTTCCGCATAGATGTTCCTGTGGGGATCTCCAAAATACGGCGTGGAGGGGTAGTCGCTGATATCGCGGGCAATCGTATCGCTGAGTTTGCCGCAGGGATTCACCTTGCCTGTAAGCGCCCGAACCACTCCGGTTCCGCCTTCCATTCCTCCCTGCCACACATACATCACGGCAGAGGGGCCGCATTCTTCCACCCATTTCATGTCTATGATGTTGCCCACATTCAGAAGCACTGCCGTCCTGTCAAAATACTTTGCCACCCTGCGGATCATATCTTCCTCCGCTTCTGTCAGAAGATAACTTCCCCGCTCCGCTTTCGTATCCTGATCTTCTCCTGCAGTCCTGCCGATGATAACAAGCGCCACATCGCTCACTTCGGCGGCCTTCCTGGCTATATCGTCACTAAGAGGCATTTCCTGCTGCGACCAGGGCTCTTTGCCCCATCCCTTTCCTTTGTCAAAGGGATGTTCTGCACACCAATCCGCATAGACAGCCGCCAGTTCCTCGTTCACCTCTATATCC
>USKC01000196.1 GCA_900555195.1 uncultured Lachnospiraceae bacterium | reverse complement strand
CCTGGCGGCGTTGTTTGACGCCCGAAGGGCGGAGTTTAGCCGCCAGGCGGGAGCACGCTTCCGGATAAAAAGTTAGAAACAGCCGATTTTTGAAGCAGCCCTTGCGGAAAGGAATATGGCTTTCCCCAGCATCCTGCACGCGCACCCTGTGCGGGCACCCTGCAGCAAGGAGAAGCGGAACGGAATGGAAAACTGCAGAGAAATTCGCATGTTCACCAGGAACCTTTCATGTTCTCTTAATCTATCCTGTGATATAATGAGTCGGAAGAATAAACATTCGCTCTTTTTTCACTGCTTGTGCCCTCGTGCGGATTCAGCCGGGCATTGAACGGGAAGGATAAAAAGGACGTTTTACATTGGGATAAGGATGAACATTTTCGCCTTCCCCATTTTGTGCGCGCACGAGAGTGCGCAGATAGGAGCAGACATGCGTTTATTAGTAGCGGAAGATCAAAAAGATCTGAATGAAATCATCACCAAAACACTCACCAAAAACCATTACACTGTGGATTCCTGTTATGACGGCCAGGAAGCACTGGATTATCTGGATATGGCGGAGTATGACGCCGCCATCCTGGATATCATGATGCCGCGCATAAGCGGCCTGGATGTGGTCAAAACCCTGCGTGCCTCCGGCAGCCGTCTTCCGATCCTGCTTTTAACAGCCAGGGACTCCATCCAGGATCGGGTTCTGGGATTGGATTCGGGTGCGGATGACTATCTGATCAAGCCCTTTGCATTTGAAGAACTCCTTGCGCGCATACGCGCCATGCTGCGCAAAAAAGAAGGGCGCGCACAAAACCGCTGTCAGATCGCCAACCTCACCGTAGATTTTGACAGCAGAACCGTCATGCGCGGACATGTCCCCATCACCCTGTCTTCCAAAGAATTCTCCATTTTGGAATATCTTGTCAATAATCAGGGAATCGTCCTTTCCAGGGAACGGATCGAACAGCATATCTGGAATTATGACTATGAAGGCGGTTCCAATGTGGTGGATGTCTACATCCGGTATCTGCGCAAGAAAATTGATGAAGGCTTTGAACCGAAGCTGATCCACACCGTCCGCGGAGCCGGATATGTGCTCAGGGACGATACCGCTTCCGGCTAAATCCATTGCCCGCGCAAAAAGCGCTGAAAGGAACCGCTTATGCAGAATCTTTCCATCAAAGCAAAGATTACCCTTTGGTACACCCTATTTATGACGCTCCTAATCGCCGTTATCTTGGCGGTGCTGTTTTCCATCAGCAATGTTCAGGTTCTGACCAATGATCAGGAGCATCTGAAGCGCATCGTGCGAAAAGCATTCGATGAAATCGAGTATGAAGACGGCATGCTTACCTTTGATGATGATCTGAGTTATATGGGAGAAGGCGTCTATCTATCCGTTTATGACGGAAACGGTTATCTGCTCTATGGCAGGGTTCCGTCTCTCCTTGAGGGCGCATCTTCCCTTGTCATGGATCAGGTACAGCAAGCCAAAGGAACAGATGGGTACTGGTATGTCTATGATTTCTGCCAAGCCGTGGAAGGCTACGGCAATCTTTGGGTACGCGGCATCGTCTCCCGTTCCCAGTCGGATTCCGTCCTGCGGATCATCATGGGAGCCGCCTTGATCCTCCTGCCATTTTGTGTCCTTATGATCGGGCTCGGCGGTTATTTTATCACCCGTAAAATCCTCCGCCCGCTTTCCTCCATGACGCAGACAGCTCGCGCCATCTCTGAAGGCAACGATCTGTCCCGCCGGATCCACCTCGGCGATGGAAAAGATGAGATTCATCAACTCGCCCATACCTTTGATCAGATGATGGAGCGGCTACAGGCAGCTTTTGAAAATGAGAAGCAATTCACCTCCGATGTTTCTCATGAGCTGCGCACACCTGTTGCTGTCATTCTCTCCCAGTGTGAGTATTCCTCACAGGAAAATCTGCCCGCGGAAGAACTGCGCGACAGCCTCGGCGTCATCACGGCCCAGGCCAGAAAGATGTCCGTCCTGATCAATCAGCTGCTTCTTCTGGCCCGGGCAGACAATGGGAAGCAGACACTCCATTATGAACTCGTCAACCTCAGCGAGCTCATCGAAATGGTGGTTCTGGAACAGCAGGATTCGGCTGAAGCGAAAGGAATCCTCCTGGAGACGCAGCTGGAGCCCGAAGTGCTGCTGCGGGCGGATGAAACCATGATGATGCGGCTGTTCATCAACCTCATCTCCAACAGCATCTCCTATGGCAGGGAAGGCGGCCATACGCTGATTGCACTCTCCCAAAGCCCGCAGGAAATCGTCTGTTCCGTTCGCGATGACGGCATCGGCATCCCGGAAGACAAGCTGGATAAAATCTGGCAGCGTTTCTATCAGGTCGATCCCTCCAGGACAGGCAACGCACAGGGCAGTTCCGGGCTTGGGCTTTCCATGGTTAAATGGATCGTCACAGCCCACGGCGGAACAATCAGCGTGACTAGCCATCTAGGAGAGGGCAGCTGTTTTACCTTCCGTTTCCCGCGCAGCGGCTCTTCCCCACCAGAACCATCTCATGCCATCAGGGGCGAAATGCCTCTACAAGGAAAGGAGCTATAAGAAATTCCGTTTTTTAATCTTCTTTTCATTTTAACCGGTTATACTACAAACATCAAAAAAAGAATTGTCCTAGAAAGGAGATATGATATGAAAAAGAAACAATTCACCATTGCCGCTATTCTTTCAGCCTCTCTGCTTCTGTCCGCCTGCGGCGCAGCAAGCTCCGAGCCATCTGTCACTACACAGCCCATCGCTTCCACGCAGGCTCAGGCAGCATCTGCTTCTCAGGAAACTTCCGTTGCTGTTCAGCAGCCTTCTTCCACTGCGCAAACTGCGCCTGCTCAAGGAGAAAGCGTCGCCATCTCCACAGAGGGCCAGACAGCTGCAGAAACCTCTCTTAGCGAAGAAGAAGCGAAGCAGATCGCCTTTGACCACGCCGGCGTACAGGAAGCCGATGTAACCGGCTTGAGAATCGGCCTGGATTATGACGATGGAGTCCGCAAATATGATGTGGAATTCTATTCCGGAAATAAAGAATATGATTATGAAATCGACGCCGCCACCGGTAATATTCTGGGCTACGACAACGAGACCGAATACCTCTCCTCCGGCGGTCAGCAGGTATCTTCCAACCAGATCGCGCCGGAAGCCGTCTATACAGAAGAAGAAGCCATCCAGATCGCTCTGGAACAGGTTCCCGGCGCCACCGAAGACAACGTGACCCAGTTCAAATTCGATTATGACGACGGAAGAGCTATCTACGAAATCGAAATCCGCTATAACTATTCCGAATGCGATATAGAGATTGACGCCACAACCGGCCAGATCCTAAAGCTGGAATTCGACGATTAAGGAAATTACAGAATGACTTCCATACCGACCTTCTGCGGCTTCAGGCCGCAGGAGCGGTAGAACTGCATCGCGCTATCGTTGCAGCTCCATACGTTCAGCGTAACATTATAACAGCCCTTTTCCCGCGCATAGGAAAGTACGCTCTCATACAACGTTCTCCCTATATGCTGTCCCCTCAGCGCCTCGTCCACACACAGGTCATCAATATACAGCGTCTTGATATCCGTCATAATATTGCTGTTCAGATACTGCTGAAAAATGCAGAACGCATAGCCCAATACCCTGTCTTCTTCATCTGCTGCCACCAGAATTGGCCTGCTGTCATCATGAATGATCGCCTTCAGCTGGTCAGAGGTATACTTTTTCTTCCCACATTTAAAAAGATCTGGCCGCCCCTTATGGTGAACCATTTCCACCTGTTCCAGAAGCTGATCGATCCGTTCCATATCCTTTTCCTGCGCCCTGCGTATTTTCATTTCTAGCGTCCCCTTTCCACCTAAGTTTCCTGTTATACACACTCTGGCAAACCGCTTCCCTTATTCCACAGGCAACGGGCCAAGCTGATGTGCGAAACAGTTTTTAATCCGCCTGCCCATCTATCTGCTTCCGGCAAAATAAAATATCCTTGCCCGGTCTCAGGAACGAGTCCGGCATATCTATAATAAAAAGGAACGCCGGATACCGTCAAGTTTTTCTTTCGGCAAGCCCCCTCGTGAAACGCAACAGGCATTCTCCCCGATTGGAGCGCAGGCTGGAATATGCCAGGAAAGCGGATTGGAATATTTCTTGTTTTTCCGCACAAAAAATGCTATGATTATGCAAACAGCAGGAAGGGGGCCTGTATATGAGACGATATAACACGATTGCATAGCACTGGCTATTGCAATAAAAACAGAATTGTTATAGCCAATGCTTTTCCTAAAAGAAATTTAGGTTTAGGAGGCAATCATGGGCTATATAAAAGCAGAAGAAATTCTGCCAACCGAAGTAATTGAACTGATCCAGCAGTATGTGGATGGAACGAACATATATATTCCAAGAAGGCAGGATAACAGGCAGGAGTGGGGCGCCAATACTTCATATAGGAGGGAACTTCAACGCCGGAATCAGTTGATCTACGAAGCGCATCTGTCCGGCATGACGATTGAGGAACTGGCAGAAAATTACTATCTCTCCGAGAAGAGCATACAGCGGATTATCAGGCAGGAAAAGCAGCGGGCTCTGTGTTATGCGCAGTTTTCCCCTGCCTCAACTTCAAAAATGGGCTGACGAAAGCGCAGCTCATTTTTTTAAATAGCTCAAGTACCTCTGTTATGATCTGTTTCCTGCTACACGCAAACGGAAAGGGGAAAAGATGCAATGGACTATAGCAGAAAAATATCCGAACGGCTGTGGAATCAGCCGGATAAAGGCGAACTCGAGAGCCATCGCGAAGAAACCTATATAGACGACATCATCCAGAAAAATCACATCCAGCGGGAATTGCTGTCCCATCTGGACGGCATTCGGACCGTTTTCGACGGCGGCGCCGGCTGCGGCAGATTTTCCATTCTGCTCGCGAAGCATGGCTGTGAAGTTACCCATTTTGACCTTTCCCAGCCCATGATAGACAAGGCAAAGGAACTGGCGGAAAGAGAAGGCGTGCTCGACCGAATCACCTTTGTAAAAGGCGCTTTGGAGGATCTGAAGGCTTATGAAGATAAGTCCTTTGATCTGGTCCTCTCATTTGATGCTCCGATTTCTTATACCTATCCCCATCAGGAGCAGGTAATCGCCGACCTTGTCCGCATCGGGCGAAAGCGCATCCTCATAAGCGTATCCAGCAGACTGGGCTATCTTCCATATCTGGCAAATCCGATCCAGAAAAACCAATTCATCCTCGATCCGGATTGCGATGATCCTTTTGTAAAATGGTGTGTTGAAAATAGGGAAAACGCCGTTCAATCTTTCCATCTGGACAAAGGCAGAATCGATAAACTCTGGGCGGACGGCCTCATGGGCGGTGCGGAGGAAATCGAGGAATATGAACGCGGCGGTTCCCCCTGGTGCATCACTTATACCTTCCTGCCGGATGAGTTAACAAACATTCTCAGCCGCTGCGGCGTGAAAAATATCCGCCTGGCCGGCCCGGGCGCATATGCCAGGACAATCCCAAATGAAGTGCTCGTAAAGATCATGCAGGATCCGAAACAACGTTCTGAATTCCTGGATATCTGTTATCGATACGATTCCAATCCCTATGTATGCGGAATGGGAAAAGATAATCTGTTGGCTTATGGGGAATTATGAAGGGGGAACATCTTATGGCCACACCCGTTTGCATTGCATGGCGCGGCTATTGCAGGCAGCCGAAAACTATCCCCAGGCAAACGGGCACAGCATAAGGTCTGCTGCCCATACTCAGCCTCCCTTCAATTCATTTTTTCCCAAAACTGTTCCACCGTTTTGGCTTTGATCGCAGTTCTCAGCCAATCTTCCAAACGGGCGGCATCCGTCTCCGCGAGAATACGCTCTTTCAAGTTCTCCGGCACAGTTCCCTTCATTTCCAGTGCCAGCAGAACGGATGCCGCCATGCCCGCTGCCATGCCTTCCTCTCTTCCTTCCTCTTTCCCAATCCGGAATTCTGCCTGCCTCAGCTTTTTTAATTCCTCTTCTTCGTTGTATTCAAATATCGACACAGCGATCACCTCCGCTCTCT
>USKC01000195.1 GCA_900555195.1 uncultured Lachnospiraceae bacterium | reverse complement strand
CCTATCACACCCCCACTATTTTTTTATAGGGCTAAATCTCTTCACTGACCTTCAAAAATCCACCGCTGGTATCTCAAATTTTCCCCTTCTGAACCCTCAAAAATTTCCATGGTTTTATCAAATTCATCCCTTTTACCATTTCCCCATAATCATCCCTAATTCCTTTCCATTGGCAGAAAATACATAACTGTCCTTCTATTTTCTTCACCTGACCACCCATTTTCCCTTTCTACGCCCCCGCCGTTTTTCCTCAATGCCTTCCCCTTCCTCATACATTGCCATACGCTTCTATCTTTTTATTTTCATCCACATCCCCACACAGCCCTCCCCTCTCATACAGTCTCCATCCTTCCAACAGGCATAAAAACAGGGCAGAAAGTTTCTGGCCTCTCCACCCTGTTCACAAACCATTCCAAAATATTTTCTTTTCCAATGGCCTTCCGTCCCATGGACAATAAACGCCATCTAAACTACACACTTCCCATTTTTTCCCATCCACCACCTTCTCCCCTCACCCATTCCCTTCTTTTTATCACGCCCCCATCACGCTTCATCTCGCCTCCCAAAAAGTTGAGTCAAATTTTGAGTCAGCCCTTGACAATTCCCCTTTTCCTGATATACTGGAAAGGCTGGAAACGCCCATGGAATCAGGGTTTTTCAGTAGGATCCCGGTGAGTTCGAAACCTTCCTCACCTAAAACAAAACTAAAGGAGAGAAAAAAATGAATAAGAAGAACATTCACCTGCTCACCCAGGCGGCGATGATCGCTGCCCTCTATGTTGTGCTCACATTTGTGGCCAACGCCTTCGGCCTTGCCAATTATGCGGTACAGGTCCGTTTCTCTGAGGCGCTCACCATTCTGCCTTATTTCACCGTTGCCGGTATCCCCGGACTTTTTATCGGCTGTCTGCTCAGCAACATCCTGACCGGCTGCGCGCTCCCGGACATTATTTTTGGCTCCCTCGCCACTCTGATCGGCGCGCTGGGAACCTATAAGCTGAATAAGAGCCCCTGGCTTGCTCCGCTCCCCCCCATCGTTGCCAATGCAGTCATCGTTCCCCTGGTTTTAAAATATGCCTATAAAATCGAACCGCTCTGGTTTTCTTTCCTGACCGTTACGGCAGGAGAAATCATTTCCTGCGGCATATTGGGGCTTCTGCTCCTCTTCACCCTCAACAAATACAGAAAGCAGCTGTTCGGAGAGAATTAAACTCCCGGCCTACAAGCCCAGAAAGGTGCTCCAGGAAATCCGAACCGGAAACGGTTTAAGCAGCCAGCCCGGAGCTCTCCGCTCCGCCTGGCCCGCAAGGATAGAATGTCCCATCCTCCCCTTGGGCCTGACAGAACGGCTGCTGATGTCGGCTGCCTTTCCTTTTTCTGCCTGCCTGTGAAAAAATTGTGCTGTTTCTTGCTTCGGGGTTCACGGCCCCCTCCCGCACGTCCTGGCGGCGTTGTCTGACGCCCGAAAGGGCGGAGTTTAGCCGCCAGGCGGGAGAACGTCTCCGGTTCAAAAACTTAGAAACAGCCAATTTTTGAGGCGGCCAACCGGAAAGGGAATACATCCCTCCCCTCTGTCCTTCCCGCAGCGGCACGCCGGGTCCCCGGATAGGGGGAAGGGCCTGCGCGCAGGGGGACGGGACGTGGCGGCCACGCCAAAATAACACAAAAATAAAGCAAGAAAATACATTTTATTTTGTTGCTGATTTTCTATGATAGAGGGACAGGAAACTATTTCGGTCAAAATATCAGGGAGGGATATGCTTTATGACACCCATGAAATGGTTCTATTCTTTTATGAAACCCTATCGGCCCCGAATCTTCCTGGGGCTCGTCCTGGTCACCTTTCTGGCGGTTCTTGCCATCATTAATCCCATGGTCAGCGGTATGGTGGTGGATGATGTGATCACGAACGGAGCCTATGACAGACTGCCCATGTTAATCGGGATTCTGCTGCTGGTGACCGCTGCCAGAAGTGTTCTGCGCTTTTTCGTCCCTTATAATTTCGAGATCTGTTCTCAGGGGATCCTGTATCAGATGAGGGATGCGGTATACCGCAGGCTGATGAAGGAGGATTTCGCTTTTTACAACCGTTACCGTACCGGCGATCTGATGAGCCGTCAGACGGGCGACATGGATGCCATCCGGCATTTCGTGGCGAATATCATTTCCTCCATCTATGAAAACATCCTGTATTTCTGTATCGCTCTGATCATGATCTTCACCATCAACACCAGGTTGGCTCTGTGTATGCTGTGCATCCTGCCGTTCACCGTCATCTTCACCATCGCACAGTTCAAGCGGGTGAAACCGGCCTTCCATAAAATCCGCACCCGTTTCTCCAGCCTGAATGCCTTTGTTCAGGAGAACATCAGCGGCAACCGTGTGGTGAAAGCCTTCGCGAAGGAAGATTTTGAAAAAGAAAAATTTGATGTGGAAAATGATGCCTACCGGGAAGCGGAACTCGGCGCAGCTGCTATCTGGTCCAGATATGTTCCGATTTTTGAATTTTTCTCCAATATCCTTACCGTGGTGCTCATGCTTTACGGCGGGCTGATGGCGATTCAGGGGCATGTTTCGCTGGGCGATCTGGTGACCGTCAACGGTTATCTGTGGATGCTGAACATGCCGTTGCGTATGGCCGGCTGGTTTGTCAATGACACGCAGCGTTTTATCACTTCCGTGGAGAAAATCTACGGCACCATCTCCGAGGAGCCTCGCATTTTCAATCCGGAAGGAGCTATTTCCGTAAAGCCCTATCAGGGAAGCGTGGAATTTCGCAACGTTTCCTATCAGGCGCAGGAAGCGGATATCATTCGTGATGTGAGTTTCTCCGTGAAGCCAGGCCAGACCATCGGCATATTGGGGCCCACCGGTTCCGGCAAGTCCACCATCATGAATCTGCTCTGCCGGTTCTATGATGCCACCCAGGGAGAGGTGCTGGTGGACGGCGTGAACGTCAAGGAGCTGAATCTCTATGAGCTGCGTGACAACATCGGCATGGCCATGCAGGATGTATTCCTTTTCTCCGATACGATCGAAGGAAATATCGCCTACGGCCGTCCGGACTGCCCGTTTGAAAAAGTGAAGAAAGCTGCCATCTCTGCGGACGCCAACCATTTCATTCAGGCCACCCCGGAAGGGTATGACACCATTGTCGGCGAACGGGGCGTAGGTCTTTCCGGCGGACAGAAGCAGCGAATCTCTCTGGCCAGGGCTCTGGTAAAGGATCCGGCCATCCTGATCCTGGACGATACCACTTCCGCCGTGGATATGGAGACGGAATCTTACATACAGAAGCAGTTAAAGAATCTGGAGGGGCGGCATACCATTTTCATCATCGCATATCGTATCTCTTCCCTGAAGGATGCCGATCAGATCCTGGTGCTGGATCATGGGCGCATTTCAGAAAGGGGCACACACGAAGAATTACTGAAGATGGACGGCTATTATGCCCGCGTCTTTGAACATCAATATCATACCGACGCCAAGCAGGCGGCCAAAGCGCTTGAGAAGGCGCATGCAGCTGCAAACGGAAAGGGGGGAAAGTAAATGGCACGCAATAAATATGACGTGGATGAGCTTTATGAAGAGCATTTTGACCTGGGCCAGCTGAAACGGCTTGGACGCTATGTTCTCCCCTACAAGAAGGACATGATTATTGCAGCGATTCTCATGCTCTCTTCCAGCGCCGCGACCATGCTGATTCCCCGTTTCTTCATGACAGTCATGAATGAAACCATTCCGAACAAGGATACGCGTCAGCTGTTTTGGATCAGCGCCATCACCCTACTCATCATCTTCTACTCTGTGGTGGCCCTGAAGATTAAGATTAAAATCACCAACCGAGTCGGGCAGACGGTCATTCATGAACTGCGAAGCGACATTTTCTGGCATCTGCAGGAACTGCCTTTTTCCTATTATGACGACCGGCCCCACGGAAAGATCCAGGTTCGTGTGGTAAACTATGTAAACAACTTAAGTGACCTGCTTTCCAACGGTCTGCTCAATACCATCACGGATCTGTGCAGCCTGATTTTCATCATCTTCTTCATGCTCTCCATCGATGTAAAGCTGACGCTGATGTGCATGTGCGGCCTGCCCGTGCTGGCGATCTTCGCGGCCATCATCAAAAAGAGGCAGCACAGGGCCTGGCAGATCCAGAGCAACAAGCAGTCCAATCTGAACGCTTATATCGCGGAAAGCATTAACGGTATCCGCGTCACGCAGTCCTTCGTGAGAGAAGAGGAAAACACCCGGATTTTCAACCGGCTGAGCGATGGCTATCGCCAGTCCTGGATGAAGGCCGTGCGGTTCAACTTCATGATGGGACCTACCGTGGATGTGATCTCCGCCGTAACCACCGCCTTTTTGTATGTGGTTATTGTAGATATGGCGATGAACGGAGGCAGCGCTTCCGTCGGCGTGCTGGTGGCCTTCACCGGATATATCAGCCGGTTCTGGTCTCCCATCACCACCCTGGCGAATTTCTACAATTCGCTGCTGACCGCCATCTCCTATTTGGAACGTATCTTTGAGACCATCGATACGCCGGTGGCTGTAAAGGATGCCCCGGATGCCATCGAGATGCCCCCCATCACCGGCAAGGTGACTTTCGATCATGTCTCCTTCTCCTATGAGGAAGGCATTAAAACGCTGGATGACGTGTGCTTTACGGCCCAGCCGGGAGAGTCCTTCGCCATTGTAGGTCCTACGGGTGCCGGTAAAACCACCATCGTGAACCTGCTGAGCCGCTTCTATAACATCGGCGGCGGCACGATCACCATAGACGGCACGGATATTTCCAAGGTGACGCTGCATTCCCTGCGCACGCAGATGGGTGTTATGATGCAGGACAGCTTCATTTTCTCAGGAACCATCATGGACAATATCCGCTACGGCAACCGGTCGGCTTCAGATGAGGATGTCATCCGCGCTGCCAAGACTGTATGTGCGCATGATTTCATCATGGAAATGGAAAATGGTTATTATACCTCGGTCAATGAGCGCGGAAGCCGCCTGTCCGCCGGACAGAGACAACTGATTTCCTTTGCCAGGGCGCTGCTGGCGGATCCGAAGATCCTCATCCTGGATGAGGCCACCTCCAGCATCGATACGGAGACGGAAATCATCCTGCAGAAGGGACTGAACGAGCTGCTCAAAGGGCGTACTTCCTTCATCATCGCGCACCGTCTGTCCACCATCCAGAACTGTGACCGGATCCTGTATGTGGATAAGGGACGCATTCAGGAAAGCGGCAGCCATGAAGAGCTGCTCAAGCAAAAGGGCGCTTATTATCACCTGTTCATGTCCCAGTATAATTTTCTGAAGGAAGCGGAAGAAGCAGAAGGATAGGAGAAAAAAAGCATGTTGCAGAATCTGTTTACAGGAAAAACGGTGTTATTTCAGGGGGATTCCATTACGGACTGCGGAAGGGATAGGATATCGGACGATCTGGGGGTGGGCTATCCCGCCCTCATCGCCCAAATCTATCGCTGTCTGTATCCGGACTCCGGAACCAAATTTATAAACCGCGGCATATCCGGAAACCGTTCCGCTGAACTGCTGGCCAGGTATGAAGAAGATATTCTTCTTCCAAAGCCCGACTTCATCTCCATTCTGATCGGCATCAACGATACCTGGCGGCGTTATGACAGCTGTGATCCCACGAGCGCAGAGCAATATGAAGACAATTACCGCCGGATTCTGTCAGGCATCCGGCGCGACCTTCCCGGAACACAAATCCTGGTGATTGAGCCGTTCCTCCTTCCCACCGACCCGGAAAAGGAATGCTGGCATGAAGATCTGGATCCGAAGATCGGTGTTGCAAGGAAGCTGGCCCGGGAATACGCGGATTTCTTCCTTCCCATGGACGGGATTTTTCAGAAGCTGTTGGTGGATGGGGTTTCGTCGAAAGCATTCTCTGAGGACGGCGTTCATCCCACTCCTGCGGGGCACGCAGCGATCTGCCGGGCATATTTGCAGCTGCTGGGGCTGATCTGAGGGATGCCCTTGCATGGAATCTATCTCTAGCGTAAAGCTAAAAGGGATAGATTCTTTTCATTTTAGAGCG
>USKC01000194.1 GCA_900555195.1 uncultured Lachnospiraceae bacterium | reverse complement strand
AATAGGAGAAAAGATATTTCCAAACATGCAGCGTTTCCAAACCTGCCTGTTTCAAAGGAGGAATCCTGATGCCGCTCTTCATTGTCAGAAACGATATCACAAAGATGAACGTCGATGCAATCGTCAACGCCGCCAATTCTTCTCTTCTGGGAGGCGGCGGGGTGGACGGCTGTATCCACCGCGCCGCAGGGGATGCCCTGCTGGCTGAATGCCGCGCGTTAGGCGGCTGTCCCACGGGAGAAGCGAGGATAACCGGAGCGGGCAGACTTCCTTGCCGCTATGTGATTCACGCGGTGGGTCCCCGCTGGAGGGGCGGCCATTCGGGCGAAAAGGAACTGCTCGCTTCCTGCTATCGTTCCTCTCTGTCTCTCGCCCAGAAATACAGCTGTAAGAGCGTAGCCTTTCCCCTGATTTCATCCGGTATCTATGGCTATCCAAAGGATCAGGCCCTGCGTGTGGCTGTGGATTCTATCAGCGCCTTTCTGCTAAAAGCCGATGCTTCTTCTCAGGATGACATGACCGTCTACCTGGTTGTCTTTGACCGCCAATCCTATACCATCGGTGAGAAACTGTTTTCTGATATCAGGGAGTATATTGATGATCGTTATGTACAGGCTTCTGAAGCTGAAGACAGGCGGCGCAGAGAACTCCGCCGCTTTGAACTGGATCGGCCTGCGCCCACGCCCGCAGATCTGTGTGAGACGTCTCTTCCGAAGATTCCGCCCGTTCTGCGCCCGGCTTCTCCGCTTCCGCCCAGCTCTCCTTCGCCGGAAGCAAAGCCCGCGGCGCATTCTCCCCAGGCTGGCTCCCTGGAGGAAGCCCTCAGCCAGATTGATGAAAGTTTCTCGGAAATGCTGCTGCGCCTCATTGATGAACGCGGCATAACGGATGCCCAATGCTATAAAAAAGCCAATATTGACCGAAAGCTCTTCTCCAAAATACGCAGTGACAGGCTCTATAAACCTTCCAAACCCACGGTTCTGGCTTTTGCTATCGCTCTGGAACTTTCTCTTTCCGAAACAGAAGAAATGCTGCGAAAAGCGGGATTTGCCCTGTCCCGCTCCAATTCCTTCGATATTATCATAGAATATTTTATCCGTAAGGGAATTTACAATGTGTTTGAAATCAACGAAGCCCTCTTCGCCTTTGACCAGCCGCTACTCGGCGTATGAGGGAGAATGCTTCAGGCTGCGCCAACCATCTGGCAGGCAATGCTGTCCCGAGCGCTCTCATTTTGATGAAAATGTCGCCTGCCGGGCGACACAACGAACTGCATAAAAGACTATGATGTGACTGTAGGGAAAAGCAGCCGCTCCAATCTTTTGAGCCGCTGCATCCAATCAACCCTGCAGTCATTTTTATATGGCCTGACAGGTATGAATGATGTCATTTTTACCCGTTATGCCTGCATTTCAATAGGAGGAAAATCGCATGAAAAAGAATCTGTCAGAAATTGTCTTTCTTCTTGACCGCAGCGGTTCCATGAGCGGACTGGAATCAGATACCATCGGGGGCTTCAATTCCCTGATCGCAAAACAGAAAAGACTCGGGAAAGACGCGTTCATATCCACCATTCTTTTTAATCAAAACAGCCTCGTCCTCCATGACCGCGTTCTTCTTGAGCAGATCAAGCCAATGACAGAAGCGGACTATACAGCCTGCGGCTCCACCGCCCTGCTTGATGCGATAGGCGGAGCGATTCATCATATCGGAATGATTCACAAATATGCACGAAACGAAGATATACCTGAACATACGCTCTTCGTCATCACCACAGATGGCCTGGAGAATGCCAGCACCCGCTATACTCTGGGAGAAATACGGGAAATGATCTGTCAGCGGAAAGAGCGCCATGGATGGGAATTTCTTTTCCTGGGCGCCAATATCGATGCGGTCAGCACAGCGGAAAGCCTGGGCGTGAAAAGGGATCGCGCGGTTCATTACCACAGCGATCCCCAAGGCACCCGGCTGAATTATACGGTTTTAAGCGATACAATCCTTACCATCCGTGAAGGCATGCCTTTGTCCCCCAACTGGAAAGAAAAAATCGAAGACGACTTCCAGACAAGAACAAAGCATTCCGCGCAATAGGACCTTCCCTCTTACGCTCCGAGCCTGCCCGCGAAATCCGACATCGCCTCTGAAATCTTGATCTGCTGCGGGCAGACCGCCTCACAGCTCCGGCAGCCGATGCAGGCGCTCGGCCACTTCTCCTGCGGTATCGCGGAGAGCGCCATGGGCGCGATGAAGCCACCCTGCGTAAAGGAATGTTCGTTATAGAGCGCCAGCAGAGAAGGAATATCCAGGCCCTGCGGGCAATGGCTCACGCAGTAATGGCAGGCAGTGCAGGGAAGGGCGATCCGCTTCACCATATCGTCCGCCATGGCGAGCAGTTCCTTCATCTCCGCATCAGACAGAGGCTTTTCTGTCTCAAAAGTGTGGATATTGTCCTTCAGCTGAGCCATATTGGACATGCCGGAAAGCACCATGGCCACACCTGGAACCGTCTGCAGGAAACGGAAGGCCCAGGCAGGAACCCCTTCCTCCGGACGCAGCGCTTTCAGCTTCTCTTCCTGCTCCTGTGACAGGTTCGCCAGCTTCCCACCGCGCAGCGGCTCCATAACCCATACCGGAATCTGATATTCGGCCAGAAGTTCCGTCTTCTCTTTCGCCTTTTGGAAAGTCCAGTCCACATAGTTCAGCTGGATCTGGCAGAACTCCATATCCTTTCCATAGGCCTCCAGGAAACGCTTCATCACATCCAGATCCCCATGCGCAGAAAAGCCCAGATGACGGATGCGCCCCGCTTTTTTCTGCTTCATCAGATAATCGTAGATTCCATATTTCGGATCCAGATAGGCGTCTATGTTCATCTCGCACACATTGTGGAACAGGTAGAAGTCAAAATACTCCACCTGGCATTTCTTCAGCTGTGCTTCAAAGATTTCTTCCACCTTATCCATATTGGACAGGTCATATCCCGGGAATTTGGTGGCGAGATAGAATGACTCGCGCGGATATTTCTTCAGCGCCTCTCCCATGGCCGTCTCCGAGTGCCCGTCATGATAGCCCCAAGCGGTATCATAATAGTTCACACCCTGTTCCATGGCGTATGCCACCATCTCTTCCACAGCCGCCTGATCCACTCTGGAATCATCCCCATCAATCACAGGCAGACGCATGGCTCCCATTCCCAGAGCGGACAGCTTCAAGTCCTGATAATTCTTATAAACCATATATTTCTTCTCCTTTCCTTCCCGTCTCCGCCCATGGATTTCCATTCTCCTGTATCTTCCACGGCGCGTTCTGCGGTGTTATTGAGAATCATTATATCGCTTAAAGTTTACTTGAAGTCAATCCTTTTATATCAAATCGGACAGTTGCTTTGTCTTGTTCCTGCTCAACCCTCCGCATATGCTCCGCCCTCCGGCGCCAACCCCATCCGGACCTTCCTCTATCCCACAATCCTGCCTTCCAGTTTCCCTTTGCGGAATCGAATGTCCCCTTCTGTTTCCCAGGATAAATGTCCATCCTCTTCCCGATAGGTGACATGGGTCAGGCAGTATTCTCCCCTCTCATAGCCGTATCCATCTCCGGCATCTTCATAAAGCGTAAAGCTTCCGTCTGCTCCTGCATAGGCCTGCAGCCAAATATCCGCCCCTTCCATCTGGGCCGCGCTCTCTCCGGGCAAAGCTACGGGCAGGATGGAGCCGGCACGCACATATACGGGGATACGGCTGATATCGCAGGCGACTTCTATTTCCCTACCGCCCTCGTACCGTTCTTCCGTATACAGATCATACCATGCAATCCCTGAAGGCAGATACACCTTTCTGACCACCGTTTCCCCTTCCGCAGGCCGCATCGGTTCTGTTACAGGGCAGATCAACAGAGCAGGCCCCAACAGATATTCATCCGAGATTTTCCAGGCGCGTTCGTCCTGGGGGAAGTCAAAGTACAAAGGCCGCATCATGGTCTGATCCTCCAGCCATACCGCGCCGGCAAGCGAATAGATATAAGGCAGCAGCCTGTATCTGAGCCGGATGGCCGCAACAATCGCTTCGTAGAACGGATCTCCCTCTTTTCCGAACCGCCAGGGTTCCCTGGCGCAGTCTGTGCCATGGCTGCGGAAAATGGGCAGGAAGGCCCCATACTGGAACCATCTCACATAAAGCTCCCTATAAGCGGGATCTTCATTCGTCTCATCGTATTGGCCGTTCCAGAACCAGGGAGTTCCCCCCTTTACAAAGAATGCGCCGATATCCAGCGTCCAATAAGGAAGGCCGCTGGAAACAAACTGAAGTCCTGCCACAATCTGTCTCTTCAGAGTCTCCCAGCTGGCGCAGATATCCCCTGACCACAGGATCGTGCCGTACTTCTGGCTTCCCGCCCAGCCGCTGCGCGTCAGGTTCACCACACGCTTTTCCTGACCGCCCGCTTCTTCCATGCAGCCTCTCTGTCCTTCCCAGATCGCCCTGGCATGATACAGAGCGTAAGCATTAATCTGATCCATTGGAAAGATGCTTCCGGCAGCATCCACAAATTCCCGATACATCTCTCCCTGCTCCGGTTTCATCTGCCGGCTCCATTCCGGCGTCACCGGTTCGCAGGAATCACACCACCAGGCATCCGCCCCATAGCGGAAAATTCCCCGCTCCGCTTGCTTCCAGTACAGCTTCCGGCCTTCTTCGGACAGGGCATCATACACCTCGCTTGCGGGAAGGAGCAGCCCGGCTTCGGTGAATTCCCGGTAATTCTCACATGCCTCACTCATATTGGGCCAGATAGAAATCATGAAATGCACATCCATCTCATGCAGGCGGCAGATCATATCTGCCGGATCCGGAAACCGTTCTTCATCAAAGGTTTTCTGTCCCCACAGATTTCCCTTCCAGCTCATCCAGTCCAGTACCAGGCAGTCTAAGCCGATGCCGCGGCGGCGGAACTCAGCCGCCGTATCCACCAGTTCCTGAGCCGTCTCATACCGTTCCTTGGATTGAATATAGCCAAAAGCCCACTTTGGCAGCATCGCCGCCTTCCCGGTCAGCGCACGGAAACCGCGGATCACCTCCGCCGCCTCTCCTGCCAGGAAATAATAATCCAGGTATTCATCCGCTTCTGTATACAGGTAAGTACCTGCCTGCGTATCATTGAATATAGCCGTTGACTGCGTGGAAAGAAGGAGCCCATATCCTGCGCTCGAAAGAAGCAGGGGCATTGCAATCTTCAGGTTGGCCTGATGCAGATATTGCGTGGTATGACGCAGATTCCACACCCCTTCTTCCGCCTGTCCCAAACCATACAGGCATTCATCTTCCGCAAACGTAAGATACAGACGGGTATGGCACAGCTTCCGGTCAAAAACCCGATCCGCCGCTTTTATCCGGCGCTTCACGCCGTCCGGCGTCTGTATCTCTTCCAGCTGCGTATTTTGATTCACGACAGTGCAGAAAGCGTCGAATTCCTCCACGTTTTTGCTTTCCCATTCCCGCTCACGCGCAAGGAGGGTTCCGTCCTTTCGTTCATACCGAATGGAGCCGCTCTTTTTAGAAACAACAAGCCGCAGGGCTGCAGTCTCAAGGAAGATCTCATCCGCTCCTTCCTCGTAGTTCCACAAGCCCTCTGCCTTCCGGGAAGCGGACAAATCCGTATACTCCGCCCCCTGCTTTTCCCAAAATCGGCCATTCTGCGCATAGGAGATGCGCACGATCGTCTCCGTCTGCGGCCAGATGCGGATAAGCCCCGCTTCCGCATGCAGGAACAGGGCGTTTCCCCTGCGTTCAGCTTGCGTGATTCTTCTTTTTTTGCGAAGCTGTGCCTCCAGCATGTTCATATCCTCCCAAGCATTCCTTTAAAGCAGTCCCGACCAAATGATATTGCTGACGTTCCACAGCGCCTCGGCATACCATTCTCCCGGCCTGAAAGGCACGAACCAGGCCGCGTCTTTCAGGCGCGTTTGCCTATCGTACGCGCATAGTCATATCCCCTGTCTCCGCCCGCCTTTATCTGCTGCAGTTCAAAGTAGACTACGCCGTTTTCTCTCACATACAGTTCCACAGAAGCCATTCCGTCCTGCACCTGGCGCCTGGCGGTCTCCGCCAAAGGCTTAGCTCCCTCTTTCAGAACCTTCTTCTGCCGCTCGGTCAGACTGGATGGCTCTCC
>USKC01000193.1 GCA_900555195.1 uncultured Lachnospiraceae bacterium | reverse complement strand
TAATCTATACGGCGGTACAGGAAGGCTATAAGGAAGGCATTCAGTGGCTTCACAGCCTGGTGGAGCAGGATCTGGTGGATCCGGAGGCCTTTACCCAGGAATGGTCCACCTATGTGGCAAAGGGAAAAAATCACAGATACGGGCTTTGCTTTACCTGGGATATTGCGAATATTGACAATTATGACGACTATGTGATGCTGCCCGCTTTGGCGGGACCGGACGGTCTGGTGAATATCACGAGACAGAACAACAGTGAAACCAGCGGCTTTGACAGAGGACGCTGCGTGCTGACCACGAGCTGCCGAGATACGGCGCTGGCGGCCGCCTGGATCGATCAGATGTACGCGCCGCTTCAGTCTGTTCAGAACAACTGGGGAACCTATGGGGAAGAAGGCGAGCCGAATATCTTTGAAATGAGCACTAACGCAGAGGGAGGAACGATGCTGAGGCATCTGAGCCTGGAGGGAGAATCACCCGTGGAGGTACGTCAGGCACAGTCCGTGAACGGCCCGCTGGCAGTGCTGAACGATTATTACGGCGTTTATGTTACCCAGCCGGACGACGCGAAATGGCGTCTGGACAACATGCATGAGATCTATCTGGACGACATGCACAGCAAATACGTCTATCCCAACGTATTCATGAGCATCGACGATACCAATCTGGTGTCCCAGTACGATACGGATATCAAGAAATACGCGGATCAGAAGAAGGCGGACTGGATCCTGAACGGCGGCATTGAAGAGGAATGGGACGAATACCTGCAGAAGATGGAGGAGTACGGCCTTTCCGATTATCTGGCTATCAAGCAGAAGTATTTTGACCAGTATCAGGAAGCTATGAATGAGGAATAAAGGAATCATATAGACAGGGGCTCACGGGCTTGCCGGGAAACGCGGCCGCGGCTTCCTAGGAAACGGGAGCTCCGGAATGGAGGTTATCATGAGCAGTGAAAAGCTGAACAAAGCGAGAGTATATGAACGAAAAGGAGCGCTGAAGGTCCCAGAAGAACAGCGCCCGGCCTTTCACCTGTCCGTGCCCACAGGCTGGATGAACGACCCGAACGGCTTCTCTTTTTATAAGGGAGAATGCCATCTGTTCTATCAGTATAATCCCTACAGCGTCTGCTGGGACGCGATGCACTGGGGACATGCGAAGACCGCGGATTTCATCAGGTGGGAATCTCTTCCGGCGGCCCTGGCTCCGGACGAGGAGTACGACGCGTTTGGGGCGTTTTCCGGAAGCGCTGTGGAAGCGGAGGGAAAGCATGTGCTTCTCTATACAGGCGTGTCGGAGAGGGAAAACGAAGACGGGAAAAAAGAGATCCGGCAGGTGCAGTGCTTGGCTGTCGGGGACGGAACGGATTATGAAAAGATTCCTGAAAATCCGGTCATCGATGCCTCACTGCTTCCGGAGGGCAGCAGCCTGGAGGATTTCCGGGACCCGAAGCTCTGGAAGGAGGACGGCGTATATTATGCGGCCGCAGGCAGCCGGGCGGCGGACGGAAGCGGGCAGATTGTCCTGTTTTCCTCAAAGGATCTGAAAAAATGGGAATTCTGCGCCGTGCTGGACCGCTGCGGGAACCGGATTGGGCGGATGTGGGAATGCCCGGATTTCTTTCCTGTGGGAGATCCGGCTCAGAATACAAGGGTGCTGGTCATCTCCCCGCAGGATGTGGAAGCAGAATGGCCGGAGATGCATAATGGAAACAACGCCCTGTTCCTGATCGGAGATTATGACGCGCAGAAGCAGGCGTTTCACCGGAAGCGGATACAGTCTGCGGACTATGGGCTGGATTATTATGCGCCTCAGACCACGCTGACGCCGGACGGCCGGAGAATCCTGATCGCCTGGATGAAATCTTGGGATACCAATATTTTTCCGGAGGGCTTTTCCTGGAACGGCATGATGACTGTGCCCAGGGAGTTGTCCGTCAGAAAGGAGGACGGGAGGATTCTGCAGAATCCCGTGCGGGAGTTGGAGCGGTATCGCAAAACGCCTGTATGCGCGGAGCGGGTTCATGTGCATGAAGCCGTCTCCTTTGAAGGCATTTTCGGAAGAATGGCCGATCTGCAGGTGGAGATCGGGGGCAGGGGCTTTGGAACCTTCACCATTTCCGTCGCGGCGGACGATGAGCATCATACGGATATTGTTTATGATGAGGAAACGGAGGTCCTGCGTTTTGACCGGACCTGCTCCGGGCTGCGTCGGGATGTGGTATGCGCAAGAAGCATGCCGGTTCCGAAGAGAGAGGGAAAGGTCAGGCTGCGGATTCTTTTGGACAAGTATTCCGTGGAGATCTTCGCCAACGGCGGAGAGAGCGTGATGACCAGTCTGATCACCACGCCGCAGGAGGCGGACGGCATCTGCTTTTCCAGCGGCGGCGGAGCGCAGGCGGATATTCGGATGTATCCGATCAGAAATGAAAAGCAATAAGCACAGTGAAAAAGGCTCATCGAAACCTATAACAAGGCTTCGGTGAGCCTTCGTTGACATGGGCAGCGATTTCCGCATCAATCTTTATCGGAAAGCTGCGGTGCGAGGGAACCAACCGAAACGGCTTGCGGGTAGTCATAGACCAGAAAGAATAAAGCGGCATGGCAGAACTATGCGCATGGCGGCCCATACCCGCAGGAAATAAAAGTACTATAAAAAAATTCTCACCCGCTGTATCTGCGCCTGTATTCCGCAGGGGAAAGGCCGGCCGCCCGGCGGAATACCTTGCAGAAATAGTTGCCGCAGGAAAAACCGCAGCCGGTGGCAACTTCTTCAACCGTAAGAGAGGAATTCAGCAGCAGGAAGGTGGCCTGGTTTAAGCGAAGCTGCGTGAGATAGGCAAGAGGAGACTGACCGGTGCTGCTGGAGAAGAGCCTCGTAAAATATGCCGGGGAAAACCCCTGCATGGCGGCAAGCTCTTCCATGGACAGGCGTTCGCTGAAATGTTCTTTCATATACTGAATGCTCTCCTGTATCTGCGGAGAAAAATCAGAAGGAGAAGGATTCTCCAGCGTCCGCAGCAGGGAGGTGAGAAAACGGTAAATCAGTTCTCCGCCTTCGTATCTGCGCAGCTGTCTTCCTGCGTTCATATCTTTGTGCAGATTCAGCCACAGCTGAATGGGAAAACTGTCGGAAGGCAAGGAAAAACAGGAGCCAAAGGAAGAAAGGATCGTCCGGTAGAAGGGCAGGGCTGCGGGGCCGTCAAAGTGGACGTAGAGAAATTCCCAGTCTCCCTGGCCGCCTTCCATAGGAAGATAGTAGCGGCTGTGTTCCGGGATATAAGAAAAGAAGGCATATTCAGGCGTGAGGGAAAATCTTTGTCCGTCTTTTTCAAAACAGCCGCGGCCACTCAAGGTATACTGAAACAAGAAGCCGTCATAATCTCTGTCCGCATTATCAAAATCATATCGCTCGTTCCGGCGCGCTTCCAGGCCGAATTCCAGCAGAAGAAGCGGCTCGTCGGGGATTTTCCCCGCATTCAGAAAACCATAGGTTCCATAGTTACGGCAAGTCAAAATATTACCCTCCAAGTATTCTTTTTTATTCTTGAACGCTGTGATAGAGAATATTATAATCAGGGTGAATAGAAAAGACAAGCATGTGAAACCGAAACGGGTGGCTTTCGTAACAGCTCAGACAGGTCTGAATGGTTACGGCACCCGGCTATTTTGGGTCAAAAAAGTGCTATTTAGCAGGAGACAAAAGGAGGAAGCGCATGAATAAGAATACCTTTGCGGTTACACCGCCCATGGGGTGGAACAGTTACGACTATTAT
Source organism: uncultured Lachnospiraceae bacterium (assembly GCA_900555195.1). GTDB lineage: Bacteria > Bacillota > Clostridia > Lachnospirales > Lachnospiraceae > Eisenbergiella. Next base: position 2,403 of record USKC01000193.1, on the reverse strand, counting down.
GACACTACCGTGAATGAGGAACAAGTAAAAGCTAATGCGGATTATATGGCTGCCCACTTGAAGCAGTACGGCTGGGAATATATCGTGGTGGACATCCAGTGGTATGCATATGGAGCTGGAACTAAACGTGACAGATATCAGTACATTCCTTTCAGCCGGCTGGAGATGGATGAATACGGAAGGCTCTGCCCTTGCCCGGAGCGTTTCCCTTCAGCGGCGAACGGAGCAGGATTCAAGCCTCTGGCTGATTATATCCATTCCCTGGGACTGAAATTCGGCATTCATATCATGAGAGGCATTCCGCGCGCTGCGGCACAGGAGGGGCTTCCCATCCTTGGAAGCGAAGAGACGGCGGATGAGGTGGCGGATCCTTCTTCCATCTGCGGCTGGAACCCGGATATGTATGGGCTGAGGAAGGGAATGGAAGGAAGCCAGGCTTATTATGATTCCCTGTTCGCCCTGTATGCGCAGTGGGGAGTGGATTATGTGAAATGCGACGATATCTGCAATACGAATATCTATCCTGCCAATCCCTATTCCGCGGCGCACGAGATCGAAATGCTCCATTCCGCCATCGAGAAATGCGGCAGGCCTATCGTGCTCAGCCTTTCACCCGGGCCGGCCCTTATCGAGAAGGCCTGGCATTATGAGAAATATGCGAATATGTGGCGTATTACGGACGATTTCTGGGACAGCTGGGATCTGCTCCTGAATATGTTCTGGCGCTGTGAACTTTGGCAGAACCATGTGAAGCCCGGCTGCTTCCCTGACTGCGACATGCTTCCGCTGGGCATGGTGGGCAAAGGATTCGGCCAGGAGAGACAGACCAAATTCACCCGGGCGGAGCAGGTGACCATGATGACTCTGTGGTGCATTTTCCGCTCTCCCATGATGCTGGGGGCGGAGATGACAAAAATGGACGATTGGACGCTTTCCCTGCTTACGAATGAAAAGGTTCTGGAACTTTTGAAGGACGGACATCACGGAGTACAGGTGGAGCGCACGGATGACTATGTGGTCTGGGCCGGATGGAATGAAAAGGATGGCAGTGTATATGCGGCCCTGTTCAACCTGCAGGAAGAAGAGGCGAACGTTACCGTAGCGCTTGCGGATATTGAGGCAGCGCTGCCGCTTGAAATCGCGGAGGGACTGCAGAAGAAGTACGCTTCTCCGGAAGGGGAAATCACACTTAGGGAACTTTGGACCGGAACGGAAGAGTACTGCACGGGCAGCGTGGTTTACAGTCCGGTTGAGTCCCATGGAGCGAAGCTGTTCGCGCTGTAGGTGGACGGAAGGCAGCAGTTTGGATCTGTCCTGACTGTTTACAATATAGGAACAAAGAAGGAGGAGAACATGAGCTTTAAAATTGCAATCATCGGAGCGGGGAGCCTGGTATTTGCCAGGACGTTATTCACGGATATCATGTCCGTGCCGGAGTTTTCGGATATCGAGGTGGCGTTTACGGATATCAACCCGGATAATCTGGAGAAGGTGACGCATTTGTGTCAGAGAGATCTGGACAGCAACAATATTCCGATCAAAATTCAGTCCACCCTGGATCGCAGAGAGGCGTTCCGGAACGCCAGATACATCATTAACTGTGTCCGTATCGGCGGCCTGCCGGCTTTTGAGATGGATGTGGATATTCCGCTCAAATATGGCGTGGATCAGTGCGTGGGGGATACGCTTTGCACGGGCGGCATCATGTACGGACAGCGCGTGATTGCGGAAATGCTGAATTTCTGTAAGGACATCAGAGAGGTGGCGGAGCCGGGAGCGATCATGCTCAACTATTCCAACCCCAACGCCATGGCCACCTGGGCCTGCAACAAGTATGGCGGCGTAAAAACCATCGGCCTGTGCCACGGCGAGATTCACGGGGAGAACCAGATCGCGGAAGTTCTGGGGATTCCGAGGGAAGAGCTGGATATCACCTGCGCGGGCATCAACCATCAGACCTGGTATGTGAGCGTGAAGCATAAGGGAGAGGAACTGAAGGATAAGCTGCTGGCGGGCTTTGAGGCGCATGAGCGGTTCAGGGAAGAGGAAAAGGTGCGGATCGATATCCTGAAGAGATTCGGCTATTATTCCACGGAGTCCAACGGCCATCTGTCCGAGTATGTGGCCTGGTACAGAAAACGTCCTGATGAGATCAAGGACTGGATCAATACGGACAGCTGGATCAACGGGGAGACAGGCGGCTACCTGCGGGTGACCAGAGAGGAGCGCAACTGGTTCGAGACGGAATATCCCAAGATCCTGGCAGAGCCTCCGAAGAAATACGACGGTTCCCAGCGCGGCAAGGAGCATTGCTCCTATATCATGGAAAGCCTGGAGACCGGAAGAAAGTACAGAGGCCATTTCAACATCATGAATGAAGGCTGCATCACCAACCTTCCGTAT
>USKC01000192.1 GCA_900555195.1 uncultured Lachnospiraceae bacterium | reverse complement strand
CCGCCGCCATTTCCGCCTCCATATCTTCCATCCAGAGAAGATATTCCTTCTTCAGAATATCCAGAAAAATTTCCTCTTTGGTCTCATAATAATTATAAATGTTGGAACGGCAGAACGATGTAGATTTTGCGATTTCCTTAATGTTGATCTCTTCATATTCCATGCGTTCATAGAGCGTCTCGCATACCCGTATGATCTCCTGCTGCCGATCCGCCACAAGCGCTTCCTTTTTATCCTTCTGGCAACTCACGATAGGACTCCTTTACATGATCTTTTCTCCATTATAGCCGCTTCTTTCCCAAAAGTCCATTTTCCCCGCAGGAACCACAGATAGTTTCTTAGCAAAAAGGTGGCAGTCAGGAAACAGCTGTGATAAGATAAAAAAAAATCAAAGCTGTCAGGAGAGGGAAATGCGTTTCAATATTGGCGATACGGAAATGACTGCAGACCAGGAATTTCTTTTTCAACAAAAAACCAGGGAAAGAACCGGGAAATTTTTTTGGGCCGCAGTTTTCTTTGTCCTGCTTTTTCAAATATATAATATTTCCTATACACTGTACTATACTCATTTTCGCCTGGGAAGCCGGGCCAGCAAGATTTATATGTGCATGTATGTAGGCATGCTGCTGGTATGTGCGGCTGCCATCCTGATAGGAGCCCTGTGGACTCGCTCCAAGCATGAAAAGCCTGCCAGACTGCTCTGTCTTTATGCAGTGTTCGGCTTCATTCTGCTGCTCTGGGCGTCCTGCATAACCTTATATGACCAAAGGGGATCCGAAAACCTGAGCATTTATATGACCACATCCATCTATTTGGCAGGCCTGATTTATATGAAGCCCAAGTTTTCTATCCCATTCTTCATTTCCTGCGAAGCGTTTCTTCTCACCGGCCTCCTGTGGATGCATCTGAGCGGGATAAAGGATACCTACGGAGTGATCGTTAATTCCATCGGGCTGACCATCGTCGCGCTCTATACCAGCCTGTACCGCTGGAATACCATGCGGCAGGATTTCCTGAACCATCTTGAGATCGAACAGAAGAACCGGCAAATCATGGAACAAAGCGAAAAGCTGAATTATGTCGCGAATCACGACGCTCTGACCGGTCTGTGGAACCGGAACTATCTCAATGAGTGGAAAGAGAACTTCTGGTCGTCCAACGGTGAAGGGCAAGTCGCCGTGTTCATCGTGGATATCGATTATTTCAAACGGTATAACGATGCCTTCGGCCATGTGGCCGGCGATGAATGTCTGAAAAAAGTGGCCAGTTCTCTGGAAGAACTGGATGGAAAGTTCTTCCGCTTTGGCGGGGAAGAGTTTCTCTGCCTATTTGATGGCGCCACAAAAAGCAGTGCACAGACGCTGGCCGATGCGATATGCCGCCAGATAGAGCAGCTGCATATTACTACCGCCCAACCCGACAGGGATCTCACCGTCAGTGTCGGATACTCCGTTGGAACCATGCCGGATGATGCCGCATTCAGGCGGCTGCTGCATGAAGCGGATGAGGCGCTTTATCGAGCTAAAGACTGCGGCCGCAATCGGGCGGTCAGATATTCCGCTTGGGACAATTAAATACCGTATGGTTTTCTGTTTTCAGAAACAAGAAAGCCTGAGGGTGAAAATGTCCGATCCTTTCCGGTGATTTTCCTCCTCAGGCTTTTTTCGTTTTATCCTTTTCCTGCTTATTCTTTCGCTGTTTATCCCTTCTCTCCCACCATTTTCTTCACAACCTTCAGCCGCGTGAATTCTTCTCTGTCCTTTTCCTCCAGCGCGTTGCTGATATCGCGCACGAGGGCGGTATAAGTGGGAATCGTAATGTTCTTGAGCGCATTGGCCCGTTTCTGAGTCTTGCGGATATTCATGGCAAGCCGGTAGGCGGAGTTCTCCACCATGGACAGCTTCAGGGTCAGTTCCTTCACCTTCAGGAACCCTTCCCTGGCCGCATCCACGGATTCGCTGGAATTATAAAATCCATAGTACGGAACCCACTTTTCCTCTTCATGCTCTACCAAAGGGATCTCCGTTCCCATAATGCTCCTGGTCTTGACGCGCACGGAATTCTCCACCGGGATCGCCTGGGCGATCTGCTGCACTGTATGGATGCCCACCTCAATATTCGCCTGCTGCAGCGCCAGATAAGCCTGGGTGAACGTGCTGTCAATCTGGGATTGGATATCCTTTGCTTCTTCAATCAGGTTCATCAACTCCCGGATCAGGATATTACGCTTCTTGTCCATCAGCTCATAACCCTGTTTCGCCAGCGCAAGGGAGTTCTTGGCAAGCATCAGGTTTCCCTTTGTGGGAAATGCGTTTATATTCATGGAAACGCCTCCTTTACTGCTCTTCCGTCATCGCCTCTCCTGCATCATAATATTCGTCCAGGATCTTCGTATCGATTCGATCCAGCTCTTCCCTGGGCAGCATACGAAGCAGGCTCCAGCCGATCTCAAGGGTCTGCAGGATAGTTCTGTTTTCTTCCGTTCCCTGTCCCACAAAATGCTTCTCAAACATCCGGCCGAATTTCAGATACTGTTTATCCAGACCGGAAAGCTCATCCTCGCCGATAACGCTGGCAAGGGCCCTGGCATCTCCCACTTTTGCGTAAGAAGAGAAAAGCTGGTTGGCCACTGCCTGGTGATCTGCCCGGGTATAGCCCTCACCGATGCCGTCCTTCATCAGACGGGAAAGGCTGGGAAGGACATTGATCGGCGGATAGATGGACTGACCGTTTAACGACCGGTCCAGAACGATCTGGCCCTCTGTGATATAGCCGGTCAGATCTGGGATGGGATGCGTGATATCATCATTCGGCATGGTCAGGATGGGGATCTGGGTCACAGAACCGTTGATTCCCTCCACGATGCCCGCACGTTCATAGATCGTAGCCAGTTCGGAATACAGATAGCCGGGATAGCCTTTTCTGGACGGGATCTCTCCCTTACTGGAGGAAACCTCACGCATGGCCTCCGCAAAAGAGGTCATATCCGTCAGGATAACCAGGATGTGCATCTGCTTCTCGAAAGCAAGATATTCCGCCACGGTCAGCGCCACCTTGGGCGTAATCAGACGTTCCACCACCGGATCATTGGCCATATTCAGGAACATCACCACATGATCCAGCACGCCGCTTTCCGCGAAGGTGGAGCGGAAGAACTCAGCCACATCATACTTCACACCCATGGCAGCAAATACAACGGCGAACTGTTCATCCGAATCCTCCCCCAGGGAAGCCTGACGGACGATCTGCGCCGCCAGCTGGTCATGGGGAAGGCCGTTTCCTGAGAAGATCGGCAGCTTCTGACCGCGGATCAGCGTGGTCAGGCCGTCGATAGCCGAGATGCCGGTACGGATATAGTTACGCGGATATTCCCGCGTCACCGGATTTAAAGGCTTTCCGTTCACATCCGCATACTTCTCCGCCACCACTTCTCCCAGGTTGTCAATGGGCACGCCGATTCCGTTAAAGGTACGGCCCAGCAGGTCTCCTGTAAGGCCGATTTCCATCGGGCGCCCGGTCAGGCGCGTGCGGGTGTTCTTCAGGGAAAGGTTCTCCGTGGACTCAAAAACCTGCACCACCGCTTTATCTTCATTGATCTCCACAATGCGGCCCAGCCTCTTGTCGCCTTCCTCCGACGCGATCTCCACGATCTCATCATAGGCCGCACCTCTTAAGCCCTCCAGCACCACGAAGGGACCGTTGACCGATTGAAGGCCCAAATATTCGATTGCCATAGCCATCCCTCCTTATGCATTACGGGCAATCACATCATCATAAAACTTATCGATTGCCGCCTTATAGTCATCAAATTTATCCAAACGGTCATTTTCCACATCATATTTAATGGAAATGACCTTGTCAAAAATCGGATCCTCTTTCAGCACAGACATGGGCATGCCCATGGATACCAGCGCTTTCGATTTCTGGTACAAATACAGGATCGTTTCCATCATCTTCAGCTGCTTTTCCAGCGGCACACAGGTATCCTGCGGATGAAAAGCATTCTGCTGCAGGAACCCCAGGCGGATAACCCTGGCAATCTCAAGCGTCAGCTTCTGGTCGTCGGGAAGTACGTCTCCGCCGATCAGCTTCACGATTTCCATCAGGCTGCTTTCCTGGGTCAAAATAGATACCAGCTGGTTTCTGTCATCTATGAAATCCGGCCCCACATTATCCGCATACCAGCTGGCCAAATCCGGCAGATATTCGCTATAGCTGGTCAGCCAATGGATGGCGGGAAAATGCCTTGCATAAGCAAGATTCTTATCCAATCCCCAGAAGCAGCGCACGAAACGTTTGGTATTCTGCGTCACCGGCTCGGAGAAGTCGCCGCCCTGCGGGGATACCGCGCCGATGATCGTCACGCTTCCTTCCTCCCCGCCCAGGGTCTTTACCATCCCTGCGCGCTCATAGAAGGCAGACAGGCGGCTGGCCAGGTAGGCCGGGAAACCTTCTTCTGCCGGCATCTCTTCAAGACGCCCTGACAGCTCACGAAGGGCTTCTGCCCAACGGGAAGTGGAGTCCGCCATGATCGCTACATGATAGCCCATATCACGATAATACTCCGCTAATGTCAGCCCTGTATAAATGCTGGCTTCACGGGCTGCTACCGGCATATTGGAAGTATTTGCTATCAGCACAGTTCTGTCCATCAGCGGATTCCCACTTTTGGGATCAATCAGCTTAGAAAAGTCTTCCAACACTTCTGTCATTTCATTGCCGCGTTCCCCGCAGCCGATATACACGATAATATCCGCATCCGACCATTTCGCGATGGAATGCTGAGTCATGGTCTTTCCCGTCCCGAACCCTCCGGGAATTGCAGCAGTACCTCCTTTTGCGATGGGGAACAGGGTATCCAGGATACGCTGTCCCGTCACAAGCGGGCGGGAGGCCGGATAACGCTTTGTGATCGGCCTAGGCACACGGATAGGCCATCTTTGTGTCATTGTGATATTGGCCACCTCAGAATCCGGCTTCAGCACCGTAATCAACGTATCTTCAATCGTATACTCTCCGTCCGGTACCACAGTTTCCACCGTTCCGGATACGCCCGGAGGCACCATTACCTTATGCACAATAGCAGCCGTCTCCGGCACCTCAGCGATGATCTGTCCTTCGCGCACTTCTTCTCCGGACTTCACACATATCTTTGTCTGCCATTTTTTCTTCTTGTCCAGGGAATCCATAGAGAATCCCCTATCTATATACGCGCCCGATTTTTCCGCGATCTGTGCCAACGGCCGTTCAATCCCATCAAAGATATTTGTGATAATCCCAGGTGCCAGCGTTACAGAAAGCGTCCCTCCCGTAGGGGTAACCGTCTCCCCGCATTTCAGTCCGGAGGTCTCTTCAAAAACCTGGATTGTGGTCGCGTCGCTGGTTAAGCGGATCACTTCTCCTACCAGCTTCTCTTCTCCCACATACACCATCTCTCCCATCTTCAGGTCTGTCTGTCCCTTGATGGTGATGAGCGGTCCATTAATGCCATAAATTCTGGCTATTCTTTCCATCAGAAGATTTCCTCCTTTCTACAGATGGAATACGAAGCCGTCTGAGGCTTCCTTCAGCTTGGTGTCAAAGGACTGATCGATCAGAATCCCTTTCGCCCCTATCACCGCACGGATCCCTCCTCCGAATCCATGGTCGTCCACTTCCACAGTCGTATTGGTTGCTGCAGAAATAGAACTCTTTTTCTCCATATCCGCCGGATCGATATAAATTACGATGTCATCTTCTCCAGCGAATTCTTTTGCGGCCTTTACCTGGGCGATCAGATAGCGTTCATACTCTCCGGTACCCATATAGCGTTCCAGTTTTCCTTTTACCTCGGTAAAAATCCGCTCCGTCAGATCTTTCTGGAGTTTTCCTATCTGCTCTCTGATTTCCATCTGCTTTTTCGCCACTTCTGCGTTTTTCTTTTTTTCAAGGCTCTCTTCTTTTAACCGAAGCGCCAACTCTGCTTTACGCGTAGCGTTTTCTTTATAATCCTCAAAGACCTTTTTCAGCCCATTTTCGTATTCTTCCAACGCCTTCGCATTCTCTGCATTGACTTTTTGCGTCGTCACATCCATAAAATGCTTCAGCTTTTCTTCCAAAGTCATAGGTGACCTCCTAACCTTAAATTCCCCGGCCCATTCTTATAGCTTGATCCCTATAGCCTCGTTCACATAAGACGTAATGAAGTCAGGCGCGCGTCC
>USKC01000191.1 GCA_900555195.1 uncultured Lachnospiraceae bacterium | reverse complement strand
ATCGATACGTTCGGATATTGGGAGGAGACGGTGCTGAGCGAATGCTATGAGCATGTGGATTATCTTTCCCTGCATCAGTATTACGGCAACCGCGATAACAATACACCTGAATTCCTGGCCAATTCCAGAGGCATGGATGAATTCATCACCTCTGTTCTGTCCATTGCAGACTGCGTAAAGGCGAAGAAGAGAAGCAAAAAGCAGATCAATCTGTCCTTTGACGAATGGAACGTGTGGTATCACAGCAACGAGGCGGATACGAAGCTTGAGAAATGGGTACAGGCGCCTCATCAGCTGGAGGATATTTATAACTTTGAAGATGCCCTGCTGGTAGGCAGCATGCTCATCACCATGCTTCGCCATGCGGACAGAGTGAAGGTGGCCTGCCTCGCTCAGCTCGTAAACGTGATCGCACCGATCATGACTTCCGATACGGGCGCATGGAGACAGACGATTTTCTATCCTTACATGCATGCAAGCGTATACGGAAGAGGAACCGTTCTGAATACGCTGGTGGAGTCTCCCGGATACGAGAGCAAGACCTATGGGGATGTTCCTTTCCTGGACAGCGTATGCGTATGGAACGAGGAAGAGGAAGAATTGACCATCTTTGCGGTAAACAAGGATCTGGAAGAGGATATGGAAGTTTGCTGCGATCTGCGTCAGTTTGAGGATTATAAGGTGGCAGAGCACATCGTCCTGACGAATGACGACATGAAGGCGGTGAATACCGAGGCTGACCCGAACTGCGTAGCCCCTGTGCACAGCAGTGCATCCGTGGTGGAAAACGGACAGTTCAGAACCGTATTCGGAAAGCACAGCTGGAATGTGGTAAGACTGAAAAAATAAACCATTCCAAAGGGATGGAAAAAGGAAGCAGGATCTGGTAAAGTACATATGGAAGTCTGAAGAGAACGTATGGAAAACCAGGGAGGAAAGATATGCTTCCGGAAAAGTTTAAAGAACGAATGAAACAGATGCTGGGCGGAGAGTACGAACCATTTCTTTCCGCCCTTTTGCAGGAAAGGTATCAGGCGCTCAGAGTGAATCCCTTGAAAGCAGATGCAAAAGAGGTTTGCTCAAGAGTGCCTTTTTGCCGTGGCGCAGTTTCCTGGGCTGCGGACGCATTTTATTATGAGGCGTCAGATCAGCCAGGGAAGCATCCTTATCATGAGGCGGGCGTATATTATATCCAGGAACCCAGCGCCATGGCCCCGGTATCCTTTTTGGGAGCGAGGCCGGGGGAGAAGATTCTGGATCTGTGTGCTGCGCCCGGAGGCAAGAGCACGCAGATTGCTGCGGACATGCAAGGAAAAGGGATGCTGGTCTGTAATGAAATTCATCCGGCGAGGGCCAAGATCCTGTCAGAGAATATAGAGAGGATGGGGATCCGGAATGCGTTGGTGCTCAATGAGGATCCGGAACGGCTGGCAGGACGGTTTGCAGGGTATTTTGACAGGATACTGGTGGATGCGCCCTGTTCCGGGGAGGGAATGTTTCGCAAAAATGAAGCGGCGTGCGAGGAATGGAGCCCGGAAAATGTGCGCAGATGTGCGGAAAGGCAGGATTTGATCCTGGAATGTGCTTATCACATGCTCCGTCCGGGAGGACGGCTGTGCTATTCCACCTGTACCTTTGCGCCTGCAGAGAACGAGGGAAGCGTTGCCAGGCTGCTTGGACGGCACGGGGATCTGCATGTGGAAAGATGTGATCTGCCGGAAGGATTTCGCCCCGGCCGGAAGGAATGGGCTGTTTGGGAAGAGAACGCGGGTGAAGGAGGATCAGCTGTAAGGACGGATGGGGTGGAATATACGATGCGCCTGTGGCCGCATCTGATTCGGGGAGAGGGACATTTCATCGCCGTCATACATAAGGAGGGGGCATGTGAACCGGGAATGGCCGGGATACGCCGTCAGGATGGAGAGAAAGGGATAAAGGAAAAGGACTGCCAGGAGTTTTGCGCGTTTCGGGAGCAGTATCTGAATTTGCCCATGGATGGAATTTTGTTGAGATTTGGGGAACAGCTGTATCTGGCGCCTGAGGAGCTGCCCAGCCTGAAGGGGTTGAAGGTGCTGCGGCCGGGCCTGCACCTGGGGAGCCTGAAGAAGAACCGTTTTGAACCTTCCCATGCGCTTGCGCTGGCACTTCGGAAGGAGAATGCGATGCTCTCCTGCAGCCTGGATGCGGACGGGGAGGAATTGCGTTCCTATCTGAACGGGGAGAGCCTTCGCATGGAAGGGGAAAAGGGCTGGTATCTGATCTGTGCGGATGATTACAGCATAGGCTGGGGAAAGTGGGTCGGAGGGATGATGAAGAACCACTATCCAAAAGGACTGCGCAAAAACTGGAAATAGGAGGGATAGTGAAAAAGAAATTTGCAGCATGGAAAAGATAAAAGGAGAAAAGGCAAGAAACGGATAAAACAAGACATGGATAAAAGGATAAAGAGAAGCCGCGGTACGGAAAAAATTGTTTCCGTCCGCGGCTCTTGTTTCATTAAGAAGGCACAAAGGCCCATTTCCGGGAAATTACTTTATCATGGAATGAAGGGACTGCAGAGAATGAACCGTGCCGCGTCCATGTTTCTGTACATACAGTATGCCTTCAGCGGTGGCATGTGCAGCTGCCATCGTGGTCACATAAGGAACCTTGGCTTTGATTGCAGCCTTGCGCAGATAGCTGTCATCATTGACGCTGTCTTTTCCTACCGGAGTGTTTACGATCAGATCGATCTTACCGTTGGTGATCAGATCCAGAATATTGGGTCTGCCCTCCGAGAGCTTCTTGACCGTTTCAGCAGGAACGCCTGCTTCCCGAATCAGTTCAGCCGTTTTCTGCGTGGAAAGGATGGAAAAGCCGGCTGCATGGAACGCTTTGGCAAGGGCAGCAACTTCTGCCTTATCCTTATTATTTACGGAAATGAGCACAGTGCCTGACAAAGGCTGGCGGGACTGTGTGGCTTCCTGAGACTTGTAGAAGGCTTCTCCGAAGGACTCGGAAAGGCCCAGAACTTCGCCTGTGGAACGCATCTCCGGCCCGAGGATCGGATCGACTTCAGGGAACATATTGAAGGGGAATACCGCTTCCTTCACACCATAATAAGGGATCTGACGCTCTGTAAGCTGCGGGATGGGGGACGGATTGCCCGTGTATTCCTGCATGATGACATCGATTGCCAGAGGAACCATGCGAATATCGCAGACCTTGGATACCAGCGGAACCGTGCGGGATGCGCGCGGATTGGCTTCCAAGACGTATACCTTGCCGTCCTCGATCGCGTACTGCATGTTCATTAATCCCTGTACATGCATTTCTTCTGCGATCTTCCGGGTATATTCCTTGATGGTCTCCAGATTTTCCGGGGATATATGAACGGACGGAAGAATGCAGGCGGAATCTCCGGAATGCACGCCGGCGAGCTCAATGTGTTCCATTACGGCGGGAACGAAGGCATGCGTGCCGTCGCTGATCGCATCCGCTTCGCATTCCGTGGCATGATTCAGGAAACGGTCGATCAGGATGGGACGATCCGGCGTGACGCCGACTGCCGCTTTCATATATCCTTCCATGCTTTCCGGATCATAGACCACTTCCATGCCCCGGCCCCCCAGCACATAGGACGGACGAACCATGACGGGGTAGCCGATGCTCTCCGCGATGGACAGCGCCTCATCCACAGTGGTGGCCATGCCGGATTCGGGCATAGGAATATCGAGTTTTTCCATCATGGCGCGGAACAGATCCCGATCTTCAGCCAGATCGATGACGGAAGGAGAGGTGCCCAGAATCTTGACGCCGTTTTTCTCCAGCTCACTGGCCAGATTCAGAGGCGTCTGGCCGCCGAACTGTGCGATCACGCCCACCGGCTTTTCTTTTTTATAAATGCTCAGCACGTCTTCCAAGGTTAACGGTTCAAAGTAAAGCTTATCGGATGTGTCATAATCCGTGGATACCGTTTCCGGATTGCAGTTGACGATGATGGTCTGGAAACCGAGTTTTTTCAACGCAAGGGATGCGTGAACACAGCAGTAGTCAAATTCGATGCCCTGTCCGATGCGGTTCGGGCCGCCTCCCAGGATCATTACCTTGAGCTGGTCGGAATTGACATGATTGCTGTCCGGCGCGTTGTAAGTGGAATAGTAGTATGCGCTGTCCTTCGTCCCGCTGACATGTACGCCTTCCCACGCCTCTTCCACACCGAGGGCGATCCTGCGTTCTCTTACAGCGTCCTCTGTGACGTCCAGGATCTGGCTCAGATATTTATCGGAGAAGCCGTCTTTTTTGGCTGAGATGAGCAGCTCGTCAGCCGGAAGGCTGCCGCGGCTGGCGCGAAGGGCGTTTTCTTCTTCCACCAGTTCCTTCATCTGCTCGATAAACCAGCATTTTACCTGGGTGATGGAATGAATCTCTTCCACGGTGGCTCCCTTGTTCAGCGCCTCGTACATCTGAAAATGCCGTTCACTGGAAGGGTGTGCCAGCATGGAGAGCAGCTGCTCTTTGGTTTTGGTACGGAACTTCTCCAAGTTGCCAAGTCCATACCGGCCGGTTTCCAGGCTGCGGATCGCCTTCTGAAAAGCCTCTTTATAGGTTTTGCCGATGCTCATGACTTCACCCACGGCACGCATCTGTGTGCCGAGTTTGTCCTCCACACCCTTAAATTTCTCGAAGGCCCAGCGGGCAAACTTGATAACCACATAATCCCCGTCAGGCACATATTTATCCAGGGTGCCGTATTTGCCGCAGGGGATGTCTTTCAGGGTAAGGCCGCAGGCCAGCATGGCGGAAACGAGCGCGATGGGAAAGCCCGTCGCTTTGGAGGCCAGGGCGGAAGAGCGGGAAGTCCGGGGATTGATTTCGATGACAACAATCCGGTCGGTTTTGGGATCATGGGCGAACTGCACATTCGTGCCGCCGATGACCTGTACACTTTCCACGATCCGATAAGCCTGCTCCTGCAGACGCTTCTGGCATTCTTCAGAGATGGTGAGCATGGGAGCCGCACAGAAGGAATCTCCGGTATGTACGCCTAAGGGATCGATATTTTCAATGAAGCAGACAGTGATCATGTTGTTGTCCGCATCTCTGACAACTTCCAGTTCCAGTTCTTCCCATCCCAGGATGGATTCTTCCACCAGAACCTGTCCCACCAGGCTGGCCTGCAGGCCTCTGGCACATACGGTCTTCAGCTCTTCTACATTATAAACCAGCCCGCCGCCGGCACCGCCCATGGTATAGGCAGGACGCAGCACCACAGGATAGCCCAGCTCATCTGCGATCTGCACCGCCTCGTCCACGCTGTAGGCCACCTCGCTGCGCGCCATTTCGATGCCAAGTTTGTTCATGGCATGCTTGAATTCGATTCGGTCTTCACCGCGTTCGATGGCGTCTACCTGAACGCCGATCACCTGAACATGATATTTGTCCAAAACGCCGGCTTTGTTCAATTCGGAACACAGATTCAGCCCGGACTGCCCGCCCAGGTTCGGAAGAAGGGCGTCGGGACGCTCCTTGGCGATAATCTGTTCCAGACGTTCCACATTCAAAGGCTCAATGTAGGTGACGTCAGCGGTCTCCGGATCGGTCATGATGGTGGCGGGGTTGGAATTGACCAGCACAATTTCATAACCCAATTTTTTCAACGCTTTACAGGCCTGCGTACCTGAATAATCAAATTCGCAGGCCTGGCCGATGATGATCGGTCCGGAACCGATAATCAGTATCTTATGGATGTCAGTTCTCTTTGGCATAACTCCTCCATTCCGCCGTTTCCTTCGTTGGCTGTGCGAGGAACGGCTTTCTTTTGATATAAGGGCGGCTTCCGAAGCGCGATCTGCCTCTTAACAGAAAGGCGGCCCGTGAAGCGTGCGCCCGTTGTTTCCCGCACGCTGCGGGAGATCTGACTTTCCTCTGAGACCATTATATAGGAAAAAAAGGAGAAGAGAAAGAAGAAAAGAAAATTTGTCGCAAAAATCGTTTCATATATTTTTGCGAGTATTTATAGAAAATGTCTAAAAGCGACTTGCATCAAGGCATTTCCGCATTTGTCCTGTAAATGTTTGTTTGGGATAATCGTTACTCATCCTTCCGGGTTCCGGCGCCCTTCCTGCCGGCGTGTTTCTCTGCCCCTGTTACCGCGGGTGTGCTGTTTGCTGGGACTGTCTAAAAACGTCGGTACTTACGAACCGTCCTTTGGTTCGTTATGTACCGTTACGTTTTTAGCCAAGCG
>USKC01000190.1 GCA_900555195.1 uncultured Lachnospiraceae bacterium | reverse complement strand
AGAATCCTGCAAAGCAGGACTGCTCGCTGCCCGCAGAAATGGAGGAAAAGATTATGCATCTTGCCGTATGTGACGACAACATAGCGGATCGAAAACAGCTGGAGCGGCTGCTGGGCCGCGAATCCGACCGGAGGCTATCTTCCACCGGCGTATTCTATGTAGATTCTTTCGGGAACAAGACCGCTATTCTTAACACTCCCATGATTTATGACGGACTTTTTCTGGATATGACAGAAGACGGCAACGACGCCGTAGAAATCGCAAACATGCTTCGGGCGGACGGCAGCATGCTTCCCATCATATTCTGCTGCTCCAAGGTGGATTACAGGAAGGCTGCCAATCTTCCGGAGAACTGTTTTTTCCTGGACAAGCCCATTGGGCCGGATGCTCTGGCCCAAATGTGCGACCAGCTCCTTTCCATCAAGGGAAGCCAGGTGAAAAAGCTGGAACTGCGCAGTGATACGGAGACGTTCTATCTGGAAGAGGCGGAAATCATGTATGCCCATCCGGAACACCGGGCCATCCAGGTGCACCTCTGTGACGGCAGCGAACGGAAACCGATCGCAACCATGCTGAATTTCTGCTCCACGCTGGGCTTTAATGTAGACGACTCTGCCCGCGGCACCACCAAAGCGGATCTCGGCTATATCCGCATCAGCGATTCCGGCCTGCTGGCCATGATCGGCTGCAGTTCCGTGGTCAACCTGAAATGTGTGGAGAAAGTCGGCCTGTTCCATCTTCTCATGACGGACGGAACCAAAATCCGCATCTCCCCCTCTTCCCGCGAAACCCTGCAGCAGGCCTGCAGACAGGCGAAGGACAGCAGGTAGAGTAATTCAGCCGTGCCTGTTTATGGCTAGCCATAGACAGACACGGCTGAATCATAAATACAATGAAGAAACACCACCCTAAATGGACAGGCTATGATAGACCTCCCCTTCCAGATCCTTCCACAAGATCTCTTTCTCCGAAAGGAGCATATATCCATGGCAGCTTCCTTCCTTCGGGATCGATACGGACCCCGGATTCAAATAAAGATTGCTGCCGCAGGGTTCCCATGCAGGGATATGCGTGTGTCCATGAAGAAGGATATCCCCCTCTCCAAGGGGAGGCATGGCGTCTTTGTGATATCTGTGCCCATGGGTGGCGAAGATCATATGCTGCCCTGCAAAAAGGATACAATAATCCGCCATGATAGGAAATTCCAGCACCATTTGATCCACTTCTGTATCACAGTTGCCTCTGACACAGAGGATCCTCTCCTTTCTGGCGTTTAGCAGCGCAATCACTTCCTTTGGGTCATATCCGCGCGGCAAGTCATTGCGCGGCCCGTGATAGAGAAGATCTCCCAGAAGCAGAAGCTTGTCGCTTTGCTCCCGGTCGAACGCCTCCAGCATTTTCCCGCAGTAATATGCCGAACCATGAATATCCGACGCTATCATGATGTTCATCCGTTCTCTCAGTCCTTTCGCATTTCTCCCATTCGGCTTTCCATTTCCGTCACTCTTCCGAAGCCGTTCAATTCGATCTCATACCAGCTGTCACCGTTGACAACCGTATAGCTGTATTCGTTCAGCAGGCCTTCCCGCTCCACTTCTTCCCGGACAATTTCACCGCCGCCCGCACGCTCCAGCGCAATGTTCTGTGCCTGGCCGCTGTCCACCCTGAGAAACAGCACCGCCGCCAGACCTATTACAACGACAGCAGCTACAGCAGCAGCCGCTGTCAGAAGCACGCGTTTCTTTGCCAATAATTTTTCCATATTTCTTTCCTCCTGTATATTTTTCTTTGATGCCTTCAGTCTATACAGGAAAGATTAATGGGAAATGAAAATCGGAAAATTATCATTCATTCCGCCTGCCGTGTAAAAAATAAACCCTCAGGTTCATTTTTACATTATCCATTTCCACATTACCCGTTCTTCAGTTTGTCATCCAGGAACTGGTAAATTTTCAGGTAATATTCCTCTCCGTCAAAAAATCCATGGCCCTGGCCCGTCACCTTCACCAGTTCCACATCGTTGCCCGCAGCTTTCATGGCCTCATACATCCGCTCGCTGTCAGCAAAATCCACCAACAGGTCGCAGTCCCCATGCATGAGGAGCGTGGGCGGATTGGAGCGTGCCGCATAAGTGACCGGGCTTGCCGCCGCTCTCACGCGCCGGCGTTCCTGTTCATCTTCATAGGCGAAAAGGTTGCGGTAAACTTCTTTTCCCTCTTCCTCTTCTCCTTCCTTTTCCCTCAAATCATACGGCGCATACCACGGAATAACAGCCTGAATCCTGGAGGAAATACCCGGGTAGTTGGAATCAACAAATTCATCGTCCGTTGTGAATGCCATCAGTTCCACCAGATGTCCTCCGGCAGATTCTCCCCAAGCCGCGATATGTTCCGGATCCACATGATATTCCTCCGCATGGGCTCTCAAGAAGCGCACTGCGCTCTTACAATCTTCGATCTGAGCCGGGAAACGGGCCACCTGACTTAACCGATAATCGATGCTGGCCGCCACATATCCTCTTTTCACCAGATCCGCAATCTCCCGGGAAGGAAGATATTTTCTGGTCAGGTTCTCATCCGACCAACCTCCTCCATGCACCCAAATCACGGCGGGCAGTTTTCCCTGTGCGTTCGCCGGATATTGAATGTCCATACGGTACGCCCTTCCGTCATGGGAAACGTATTCCACACCTTCCTTAAAACAGATGCCTTCCTTCTCGTGATCGATCACGGGGGGCGTAATTACCTTTGCAAGCGGGATTTCTTGATGATTGTCTGACATAGAAAAACCTCCTCCTTTCTTTTCCTGTATTATAGCACATTTTATTGGGTTTGGACGAGTGCAACTTGTATGTCATTGTATCTTCTGTGATACCTGGTATCTTTGATGATCGTACTTGTTTTTAGTTTTCATAAATTTATAATATTAGTCAGGTTCAGAACAATGAACCGCGGTATTTTTCTATATCGGTTCTTTTTATTGAACCAGAAATATGATAAAGTAAAGGAGACAATCATTATGACAAATGCAGAAAAAGTTAACGAGTTTCTTGACCGGGCAGGCGTATGGTTTTTCTGACCGTCGACGGATACCATCCCAAAGGACGCCCATTTCGTCTCCATCTTTTAAGAAATAATACAATCTACTTCGGGACGGGGACATTTAAAAATGTTTTTCAGCAGATGAAGACGAATCCTCATGTTGAAATCCTCGCCGTAGACGGGGACGAATTTCTTCGCTACGATGGTGAAGCAGTCATAGAAAAAAATGACGCGCTGGCGCAGGCCATTCTGGCTAAGGCACCTGCCATGCAGAAACTGTATAACGACGAGACAGGTTATCAGCCGGGAATGTTTCATTTAGAGAACGGAAAAGCTGAGATCTGTACTGCACTTGGACAGAAGGAATCCTTTAACGTATAAGGATTTCCTGAAAGGAGAATTTTGATCTATGGAGGAACGGTTTGGACGCTGCCATTTTACACAACACAGAGGCTGATCCAGGGTAAATGGGCGTTCCTGATTATCCATTATCTGAGCGATGGATCGGTCAGATTCAATGAATTGCAACGATATTCCTCCAAAGGTGGAATACTCTCTTACCGAAATGGGAGAAAAATTTCAGCCGGTGCTTGAAAGCATTCGTTCCTTCGGGCAGGAATATATCAAATATCTGACGCAAAAGCATACAGATCCGTGATGAGGCAGCGAGCTCGCTATAAGACGAAAACGAAGCAAGCCCAATTTGTGTAATAGAAAGATCTTCAGGAGGCCACAGATGAATTTTGCAACAAGAGAACCAATAAACAAAGGTTGGTCCTGCGATAAGAAATACTGTGCTACTGATGAAAACGGTACACGGTATCTTCTGCGGGTCTCTGACATTGCGCAGTATGATGCGAAACGGTCTGAATTCGATATGATGAAACAAGTGGCTTCCTTTGGAGTGCCCATGTGCCAGCCAATCGAGTTTGGCACATGTGAAGAGGGTGTCTATACCGTCCTAAGTTGGATCGACGGCGTTAATGCTGAAGAAATCATATCAGCTCAGTCTGACACAGAGCAGTATATCTATGGCCTTGAATCCGGCCGCATCTTGCGCAAGATCCATTCTATACCAGCTCCTGCAACACAGGAAGACTGGGAAAGCCGATTTAACCGGAAGATGGATGATAAGATCAGAAAATACGATGAATTCCCCATCAAATATGAGAATGGGCAGGCATTCATCGACTACATAAATGAGAACCGTCATTTACTGAAAGGCAGACCACAGGTTTATCAGCATGGAGACTACCATATCGGAAACATGATGATCGACCGAAAAGGTCAGCTTTACATCATTGACTTCAACCGTAACGACTATGGTGATCCATGGGAAGAGTTTAACCGTATCGTTTGGTGTGCCCAGAGGTCACCTCTCTTTGCCTCAGGTATGGTAAACGGCTATTTTGATGGCGATGTGCCGCTGAAGTTCTGGAAACTTCTTGCTCTCTATATTTCGAGCAATACGCTCTCCTCCATATGTTGGGCAATTCCTTTCGGTCAGACCGAAGTGGATACCATGCTGAATCAGGCCAGGGAAGTGCTGTCCTGGTGCAACAATATGCGCAATCCCATACCTGCTTGGTATTTCAAAGGTTACTATCTGCAGTATGCTGATGGGGTGCCTTTTAAGCTGAAACGTGCCTTCGATTTCAGTTTCCTGAGCGAGTATGGTACGGTATTCAAAGTCTTCGACGATCAGGATTCCGGAAATATCTGCTTTGGAACCAAAAAAGACGGTCAGCGCTATTTCATTAAATTCGCGGGCGCTCCTGCCGAACAGTACACCGGTGAGCCTGCAGATGCGATTGCCCGACTGAAAATGACTTTGCCCATATATAGAGAACTGAAACATGAGAACTTGATTGAACTGGTTGAAGCCAAGGATATTGGCGGTGGATTTGCTATGGTGTTCAAGTGGGCCTCTGGCGATTGCATGGGAAGGATGTATCCTGCAGCGCACCATCGCTTTATGCAGCTGCCCGTTGACGCCAGACTGACCGTGTTCCATGACATACTGCGCTTTTTTGAATATATCGCCTCTCAGAACTATGTGGCCATCGACTTCTATGATGGAAGCATTCTGTATGATTTTGAGAATGGCAAAACAACGATCTGCGACATCGATTTCTTCCGTAAGCAACCTTGTTCCAATGATATGGGACGTATGTGGGGAAGTTCTCGCTTCCAGTCACCTGAAGAATACCAGATCGGAGCAACCATTGACGAGGTTACAAACGTCTATACCCTTGGGGCAACTGCTTTTGCTCTTTTTGGCGGGTATAACCGCACACAGGACAGATGGCAGCTAGGCGATGCGCTCTTTGACGTTGCCATAAGAGCCGTAAATGATAAACGATCCCATAGACAGCAGTCCATCCGGCAGTTCAAGGAGGAATGGGAGGCTGCACTTGCCATGGAAAAATGCAGGCATTCGGAAACGGGCACCCACTATTGTCCGTGAATTTGTGATGGAAATCATAGTTTATGCGCCAGACAGAGCCAACGACTCCCCAAAGTCGCCGCCACCCGTAAAACGGGTGGCTCGGGACGCGGGCTCTAAGCCCGCCCTACTTGGCCACGCCTCAAGGCGCTGGCTTTCTCTTTTATGCTATGGGTAGTCTGCTCCGCAGCCTCCCCATAGCTCCGTTCAAGCCACATTGCTTTTGACTCGTCGCTGCCCCTTAAGGGGCGTTCCTACTACTTAGCCTTGACCCTTAAAAGGGTCTTCATATTCCTTTACACTCAGTTTATCCTGCACGATATCCGCTTTTTCCTGGTCTTGTATGTATTTCTTTATTGTGGCTTCATTTATTCCTACTGTGCTCACATAATATCCTTCCGACCAAAAATGACGGTTCCCAAACTTATACTTTAATTTTGCGTGCCTGTCAAACATCATCAGCGCACTTTTCCCTTTCAGATATCCCATAAAGGACGATACGCTGATTTTAGGAGGTATACTTACCAGCATATGCACATGGTCTGGCATCAGATGCCCCTCCAATATTTCAACCCCCTTATAGCTGCATAACTGTTTTAATATGTCCCGCAAGTCAGCTTTATATTGATTATATACAATTTTTCTCCTATACTTAGGAGTGAAGATGATGTGATATTTACACATCCACTTCGTATGGGCTAGCGAATTCGTTTGCTTTGCCATAAAATCACCTTTCCTTTTTTAATATTGGCCTG
>USKC01000189.1 GCA_900555195.1 uncultured Lachnospiraceae bacterium | reverse complement strand
AATGTCGCCAGACATTATACCGGCCCGGAGCGAAGCGGAGTGGCCATCTTCCCCGGAGGGGGGCATGTCCGGAGGACATGAAATAATGATGACAGAATGGGAATGGAAACTAGAACCCCAACTGAATACAGAAAGCTTAACTGCAGCCGCGGGCCGGTATCACTATCATGATGCCGACCTGGGGCTGCTTTATGAGGTTTATAGGAAAGTGAAGGAAAGGCTGCAAGTGACGGCCTGGTGTGCGCTGGAACAGAATTCGGAAGAAAGGGCTGGCAGGGAATGGACGGTAAGGCGCGATTTGGAAGAAGATGCGGCACAGCATAGCTTGGAAGGAACGTTGGCTTGGGCGGCCGTGACCCTGGGGGAATGGCCGGATGAACTTCAGGAATACTATGTCCGGAAGGAACGCTATACGGAAAGCTATATGGCTGAATGCCTTTGCTGGGAACTGCTGAGGGAAGCATATGCACAGCTGAACGAAAGGCTGTATGCGCATACGCGCCTCTATGCGTCTTCGCTTTTTTTCCCGGGCCAGGAACTTCCGCTTGCATGGATGGAACGGATCCTTGACCGGCTCGGCAGAAAGAGGCTGGAAGAGGGCGGGCTTTTCTGGCTACCGGAAGGCATGATGCGGCCGCGTCAGAGCGTGGCCTATCTCATACGGCTTCAGGAAGAAGAAGCCGCCTGTGCGTCCGTCTGCGCGGGCTGCGAAAGGAAAGACTGCGCGGCGCGCAGGAAGAATGAGGGCGTGTGGCAGGAAGAATGAGGGCATGCGGCAGGAAGGCATAAGCGGTTCGCAGGAAAGGATGAGCGGATGGAAAAAGGACTGATACATTTATATACCGGGGACGGAAAGGGAAAGACCACTGCGGCAATCGGCCTCGCCGTGCGCGCCGCAGGAGCGGGCAAGCAGGTGCTGTTCGTGCAGTTTATGAAGGGCCGTGATACCGGAGAACTTTATGGCCTGGCTCAGGTAAAGGGCATTGAAATTTTGCGCAGCGAAAAGGACTTTGGTTTCTATGTTTCCATGACGGAGGAACAGAAAGAGGAACTTGCCGGGATTCATAATGAACTGCTGCGGAAGACCATAGACAGAGCACAGTCCGGCAGGGCGCAGGTCATCATTCTGGACGAGGTGACGTATCCCCTTCGCTGGAAACTGTTGGATGAAGAACTTTTGTGGCAACTTCTTGCCCGGACGGAGGAGAAACGTTTTTATCCGGAAATTGTCTGTACCGGGAGGAATGCGCCGAAGGAACTGGAGGAATGCGCGGACTATCTGACGCGGATGGACGCTGTTAGGCATCCTTATGAAAAGGGGATCGGAGCCAGACGGGGAATAGAATTCTGACGGCTGGGAACACAGCTGCCCGGACAGGAGTGGCGGAAGGCAGGAGGATGGAACGAATGCAGAAAGACTACGGCCCAAAGCGCCGGAAAGAGAAAGAAGGGGAGGAGACAGGCAAAGAGGGCCTGCACGGAGGGCTTTTCGTCGCGCTGCTGTTGGCGTTGGTCGTTGTGCTTGCAGCGGTGTTGCTGTGCGGGGATGAGCCAAAGACGATGGGCCAGGGAGCACAGGAACCGGCATATCCATGCGGGGATGGAGAAGGGAAAGAAATGGTGAATCTGGCCCTGGAGGCAGGGGTGGAGGTAACGGCAGACAGCGTGGAGGCGGAGCAGTTTTCACCGTCTCTTGCGGCGGACGGTGATCGGATGGAGAGCGGGAGCAGATGGTCTTCCGCCAATGAAACAGGACAGCCTTCCCATTGGCTCTGCTTTGCCTTTGACCAGGAACAGGAATTTGCATTTGTCCGCATCTTCTGGGAACGGCTGAACGTGGAAGGGTTTGTGATCGAATATTCCCCGGACGGAAAGGACTGGGAGACGGCGGCCCTGCGGGAAGGGGCGCCGGAGACGAACGAACAGACGGTGATCCTGGATGAGCCGATGCGTGGCCGATATCTTCGCCTGCGGACCACGGCAGTTTCCGATTCAGAAGAAAATCAGTATCTGTATTACCAAAACGTATCCGTCCTGGAGATGGAAATCTATTCCAAAGTTCCTATGAGTTATGGGCTTGAGACGCCTCAGGTGGAAGTCCTTGCAGACGGCGGAAGGCGTCTTAAGCTGCCGCAGGTGCCTGAAGGATATGAGATTTGCCTTGCCGGAGCGGATTATGAAGAAGTGATCGGAAAAGACGGGACAGTCTATCCAACCCTGGAAGAAAAGGAAGTGCAGGTTGGCTTCGTGATCTCAAATGGAGAGAACCAGGAAGAGACGCCTGCCTACGCTGTGACGGTGCCGGCTCTGTCGCTGGAAGAGGTATTCCCGGAAGAAGCGCAGGCCGTCTGGAAAGAGTGGAATGCGGACCAGGATGGGATGCAGGAAGGACAGGAGGCTTCCGCTTCTGAAGGAAAAGTGCGTCCTTCCCTTTCCGTGCCGCTGGCGGAATGGGCAGGCGGGAGCGGAAGCTATGCGCTTGAAGCGGGCGTACGGCTCGTGGCGGAACCTGATTGGGAAGAAACGGCTGGACAGGCTTTGGAGGAAGCCCGCCAGAGCATACAGGAACTTGTCGGAGAGCCGGTGGAGCTGGTCTATGGTTCCATGGAAGAGATGGAAGAAGGGGATATCTATCTGGGAATTGCAAAAGATGGGCAGGGGCTTGGAAAGGAAGGCAGCCTGTGCGCCATCCGGCAGGAGGGCGTTTGGCTGTACGCTGCAGAAAGTCAGGGGATGATCTGGGGGCTTGGGACGCTGACGCAGCTTCTGGATGGGAAAGAAGCGCCCTGCGGCGCATTCCGGGATTATCCGCGCTATGCGGTGCGCGGATTTTCCGTTGACATTGGCAGACGGATGCTCTCCATGGATACGCTGCGGGAAATGGTGGAAGCCCTGGCGGAGCACAAGATGAACACGCTGGGCATCCATCTGAATGACAATGAGATCCTTTCCACCAGCGGAAGGAACGATACGATTCAGAACGCCTTCGGAGCCTACGCGGGTTTCCGGCTGGAGTCAAAGATCGAGAATGAGGACGGAAGGAAGCTGACCAGCGAAGATGGCTCCTTTACGAAGGAAGAGTGGAAGGAATTTGTGAGCTGGGCTGCCGGGAAGGGCGTGGAGGTGGTTCCGGAGATCGATACGCCGGCCCACAGCCTGGCCATCACCAGACTGTTTCCTGAGCTGGCGCTGGCGGATGAGCCGGAAAATGTGGATCAGCTGGATCTGTCCGATGAGGAGACGTTTGTGTTGGCGGAGCGGCTTTGGACGGAATATCTGGAAGGAGAGGAACCCGTCTTTGCGGCGGGAGGCACGGTGCACATCGGCATGGATGAATACTATGGAGACGGTTCGGACTACGCTGCCTATATGAACCGCATGATCCGCCTGATCAAGGAGAGCGGACGCAGTGTGCGCATGTGGGGGAGCCTGAATGCCGTAGAAGGACAGGTGGAGGCGGAAAATGTACAGGTACAGATCTGGAGCACCATGTGGGCGGATCCGGAGGAGACCTACCAGGCGGGCTTTACCGTCATCAATTCCCTCAACACCAAGCTGTACATCATTCCGGGCGGGGGCTATGATTATCTGGATCTGGATACGCTGGAGGGCTGGGAAGCGAACGTGTTTGACACGGGCGGGAAGGCACAGGCCCTCCCCGTGTGGTCGGACCGGATGGCGGGCGCCATTTACTGCCTGTGGAACGATACCATCGGCAATCTGGAGGCTGGGATCACAGAGGAGGGTATCTATGACCGTTTCTTTCAGCCCCTTTCCTGCCTTGCGGGAAAGCTGTGGTAAGCGGCTCCCTTCCGGTATTGGCGGGGGCTGATGTGATAATAATGTTTAAAGGCGGAAGAAAAATGCTCAATGGAAGAATAGCCCAGTTCCTCCGCGATGGCGGTGATGCTTTTTCCGGTGTCGGTCAGAAGGATGGCTGCCGCAGACATGCGGGCTTCCGCTTTTTTCTGCAGGAAGGTTTTTCCATAATGCTTTAAGAGCAGGCGCTCCGTCTGCCTTGTGCCCAGGCCCAGCTTGGAAGAGAGCTCTTCCAGGGAGAGGCTTCGGTATTGATAGAGAAAATAGTCTTCGATGATGACGGAAGTCTTGTCGGATCTGGGAAGAAGGACGGAGGGTTTGACGCATCCGTCCTTTTCATAATTGCGCACCAGTTTGACGAGAAGCTGCTTGAGCATGGCTTCCAGCATGAGCTCACAGCCCGTACGCGCCCCGGCGAGTTCTGAAAAGAGCTCTTCGATCAGGGCTCCCGTGCCCTGGGTATCCTGGCCGAACCAGAACGGCGTTCCCAGAAAGGTGGACAGAAGCCCTTCTTCTCCGGTTCCCTGCGCGGAAGCGGCTTTCTGGCCACGCCGTTTTCTTTCCATTTTCAGATAGATACAGTATTCGCACATGGGATCCTCCATATGCGGGCTCTGCGCGTGTTCCACATGCGGGCCGGTGACGTAGAGCGTTCCCGGCCCGATTTCATGATAGGAGCCGTTGATGAGCGCCCGTCCGTATCCCTGGGGAATATAATGGATCTCGTAGCTGCCGTTCCCATGAGAATGACTGGGAATGGTGCGCTGGAATCTTTCATAGACCAGGTTCAGGGCATGAAAACGAGCATCCGCAATGGCAAAATAAATATCGATCTCTGAAATGGGCTTCCACATCTCTGGGCCCTCCTTTGCATCCGTATGCGCCCTGTGTGACCGGCCGGGGTATCTATCCCGAACCGGCACAAATAACCCGTGCGGCAGGGCGGAAAGTTACCTTTACTGTATGCTTTTTGAATCAAACTGTCAAGAAAACTGCGCTGATGCGACATGTAAAAAAGCAACTTGTCAAAAGGATCTCTTATTCTTTCATGAAGACGAACGTATAATAAAGTCGAAACTACGGTGGCCCTCATCTGAGGCCATCCTGATGTGTCGTGTAAAGAACGGCTCAGACGAATCGGGGCTGTTACGAAAGGCAGAAAAGAGACGCCGTTTGAACGGATGTGCCAGCAGACAAGTCAATTCAGGCATGTTGGAGCTGGTGCAAAAGACGGCGGGAAAGGTAGGGAAAAATGGAAAAAATGAGAATGAGGGGGGCGACGCTTCCCGGCAACAGTACGGTGGAGATGAAGGAGTTTGAGATCCCGAAGCCAGGCCATGGCCAGGTTCTGATCCAGACCAAGGCTACCACGATCTGCGGAAGCGATATTCGCTGCATCTACCGCGCCCATGTGGGAAAAGGACCGGAGGGATATATCCCCGGGATGGTTGCAGGACATGAACCCTGCGGCGTGATCGTGGAAGAAGGAGAAGGGCTGAGACGTTTCAAAAAAGGGGACAGAGTAATCGTCTATCATATCTCCGGCTGCGGCGTCTGCAATGACTGCAGAAGAGGATATTATATTTCCTGTAAGAGCCCGTTCCGTCAGGCGTACGGATGGCAGAGGAATGGCGGTATGGCGCCTTACATCCTGGCGGAAGAGAAAGACTTGATCGCCCTGCCGGATGAGCTGACCTATAAGGACGGCGCGCAGGTGGCCTGCGGATTCGGTACGGTATATGAAGCCATTGAGAAAATCGGAATCTGCGGCAACGATGCGGTTCTGGTAACAGGCCTGGGCCCTGTCGGCCTGGCAGCCCTTATGCTGGCGAAGGCCATGGGCGCGAATATGCTGATCGGTGTGGAGATGAATGAATACCGGGTTAACCTGGCGAAGCAGCTCGGCCTGGTGGATCATGTCTTTACTCCGGATGAAGCGATGGAAGGCATCATGAAGGTGACGCAGGGAAGAGGCGTGGAACGCGCCATTGACGCCAGCGCCAGTGATCCGGGAAGACAGCTTGCCATTCGCGCCACAAGAGAGTGGGGCAAGATTGCGTTCGTGGGAGAGGGCGGAACCTGTACCTTCAATCCCAGCCCAGATATTATACATGGTCAGAAGACCATTTATGGTTCCTGGGTAACCTCTCTGTGGAGAATGGAAGAACTGGTGGAACGCCTGGTTCGCTGGAACATCCATCCGGAAGATCTGATCACCCATGAGTTCCCGCTGGAGAAAGCAGGGGAGGCTTATGCGTTGATGGCCGGCGGAGAATGCGGCAAGGTCGCAGTGGTATTCGACTGAGCCGGAAAACCAGTTCAAAAAGAACCGTATTGTAAAGGAGAAAATATGTCCACAATCATTGAACAAAGCGCGATCCCGCGCCGGAGCCTCTATGACGGAACCCAGATCCCGGCTCTTGGCATGGGAACCTTTGGCTCGGATAA
>USKC01000188.1 GCA_900555195.1 uncultured Lachnospiraceae bacterium | reverse complement strand
TCTAAAAACGTCGGTACTTACGAACCGTCCTTTGGTTCGTTATGTACCGCTGCGTAAACGACTCTGCGAGTCGTTCTGAGCCAAGCGCGAGCGTGTCCCAGCGGACAACATACCCCATGCAGCGCCAGGGAGCGGAGGACGCCGGACAGGGCAGGCGAGCGAAGGGGGCAGCCGCAGCGGGCCCGGTCAGTTTTTCTCCTGCAGCCTGCGGAAATAGTCCAACAAATTCCCCAGGGATTTGCGCAGCACTTCCTGCTCCTCGTCGGATAGCCCCTCCAGAACTTCCTGAATCATCTCATCATGGAATTTCTTGTGATGGGCATAGGCACGCTTCCCCTTTTCTGTCAGGGAAACAAGAACCACCCGTCTGTCCTCTTCGCTGCGGACGCGCTGCACATATCCCTTTTTTACCAGGCTGTTCGCTGAAATCGTGAGCGTTCCCGTGGTCACAGACAAAATGCGGGCGACTGTCGTCATATTTTTAGGCGCGCCTGTCCCGATCGCTTCTATCACATGCATGTCATTGGTGGTGACATCCTTATATTCTTCTGTCCGCATCGCCTGTTCTTCAATGGTGTTGATGCTGCGGAACAGATTCACCAACAGTTCATTCAGCGTTTCCTTAATGTCCACGGGTCTCCTCCTCTTCCTATTCGATGGATTTCATGGATTCCGCCATATTGATGGCATCCAGCTTCCGATTCATCACCCAGCACACCACCGCCGCAAAGACAAAGGTGAGCAGAATGCTGTAAAGAATGCTCAGAGGCGCAATATGCACATCAAAGGCAATCATATCGATATCCACCTTATACATGACAAATTCATGCAGATATTTTCCCATAACCAGCCCTACCAAAGTTCCCACGCCGGTCAGCATCAGGTTTTCACGGAATACATAACTGGCAGTCTCATTTCTGTAAAAACCCAGCACCTTGATGGTCGCTATTTCACGCAGCCTTTCAGTGATATTGATGTTGGTCAGGTTGTACAGGACAATAAACGCCAGGGAACCTGCGCAGATGATGATCAGAAGGACCACATAGTTCAGGCTTTCCATCATGCTGCCAAAACGAACCCGCATATCCTCATATGCGGTTACAGAAGAGACGCCCTTGCAGTTCATCACTGCCGCAGATACCTCATATACATCCTGCCCTTCCTGCACATTCAGATAAGCGCTCCTGTATTCCGGCTCCTGTCCGATCTGCGCCGTCCAGGTCTCCGGCGACAGGTACACATAATTATAGATAAAGTTCTCGCTGATTCCGGATACACGAACCGTCAGGCTATTTCCATCCTCATCGCGTAAGGAGACTTCATCTCCCACGCTGACGCCGGATTTTTCCGCCAGTTTCTTTGTCAGAACCGCTTCTCCTGTTCCAGGATATGCAATGGCTTCCCCATCCGGCGTATGAAGATTCAGATAAGCCCCGATTTCTTCCGGCTTCTCGGGTATGACCAGGTTAACGGATCTTGTCTCTTCTCCATAATATAGATCTATACTCTCCTCAAAGGCAATCATATATTCCTGGGCGTACGTTTCCATAACTGCCTCAAATTCTGAAGAATCCATTTCATAATAAGGTTCACTAAATACCACATTCAGATCATTAATCTGTATCTCTCCATACTGGCTATCGATGATGCTGCTGATAGAATCTTTGACGCCGAACCCTGTCACGAGCAGGGCAGTACACCCGCCGATGCCGAATACCATCATGAAGAATCTCTGCTTATACCTGAAAATATTCCGCATAGACACTTTGACCAGAAAAGACATCCGATTCCACAAAAAAGGAATTTTTTCCAAAACGATCCGTTTCCCCGCCTTCGGCGCTTTCGGGCGCATCAACTGCGCAGCCTTCTCCGTCAGTTCATATCTGCAGGTTGCAGCAGTCGTTCCCATCGAACACAGAAGGGATACCACCAGCGAAATTAGCGCCAGACGCCAGTCCAACATCACCTCAATATCGCCCAGCCTATACATGATCCCATAGGCAGTCCAGATTACCTGAGGGAATACATAGGAACCCACCAGAAAACCGGTTATGCAGCCAATCAAAGCAGCGCTTCCTGAATAGAAAAGGTATTTCCCCACAATGCTCCCTTTCCCATATCCCAAAGCTTTCAGCACGCCGATCTGCGTTCTCTGTTCTTCCACCATACGCGCCATGGTGGTCATGCACACCAACGCAGCCACCAGGAAGAAAAAGACCGGAAATACCCCTGCAATTCCTTCAATGATGCTGGAATCACTCTCATAACAGGCATATCCAATATTCTCATCCCTGGTCAGGACATAAGTATCCGGCTTTTCCAGATCCGCCAGCTCCTGCCTGGCATCTGCCAATTCAGCTTCCGCATCCGCAGTTTCCTCTTCCAGAAGCCGCTTGTTCTCCTCATATTCTTCCCATCCGTCGGCCACTTCTGCCTTCGCGTCCGCCAGATCTTCTTCCGCTTTCCGCAGATTCTCCTCCTGACGCGCCAATTCCTCTTGTGCAGCCTGAAGCTGCTTTTCCCCCATATTGGCCTGGGCCAGCCCTGCCTCTGCCTGAGCCTTCTTTCCCATCACCTGTGCCTCGGCAAGATTCAGGCCGCCTTCCACCTGCTCCTTTTCGTCCCCTTCCAGATCAGAGGCTTCCGTCTTGCGGTCATCCAGTTCCGCAAGCCCGTCTTCGATCTGTGTCATGCCATCTTCCAATTCCGTAAGGGTACTGTCCAGATCCGCACGATTTTCCTCTATCTCCGCTTTCCCGTCAGCGATTTGGCTCCATCCGTCCGCGATTTCCGCTTCCGCATCCGCGATCTCTTCCTCCGCGTCCAGAAGCTCCTGACGCCCATCCTCCAGCTGCTGCTGCGCATCCGCCGTTTTTTCATCCAGTTCGCGCTGTCCATCCTCAATCTGCCACTCGGCATCTTCCTTCATGGTTTCGTAGCGTTCCTGCGCCAGCTGTTCGCAATAAGGCTCCGCCCAGTTCAGCGCTTCATCAATGGCCGCATCATATTCTTCGCTGTAAAGAGGATATCTCTCATCCAGGCGGACATAGATATCCGTATAATAATCCGCGTTAAACCCTGCTTCCGGAATATAGATGAAGCCTTTTAATCTGCCATTACCCAGGGACGTGGTTCCGCGTTCATAATTAATGTAATATGAAGAATTACATAATCCAACAATCGTGTATTCTGTATAAGCGAGCAAATCTTTTGTATCTTCGTCATTGTTCTCCGATACCTCAATCGTACTTCCAATTGCATCCTTACCATAAGCAAGGCTGTCTACCATACATTCATTTGCTGCAACCGGTTTTCTTCCAGCGGTAACAACAGCCTGATTCTGCTTCCAAAGCATAGAATGGACGCGGAGCACACTTTCTTCTCCGTTTTCTCCCACAGCGAGAAAATCTGTATAAATCTCCCCTTCGGCGACCTCCACACCTTCCAGCGCATTTACCTTTTCCACCTCTTCTTCTCCGAATCCTATTGTGGAAATCAGACGCAGATCATACAGCTTATTCTCTTCCAGGTATTCCTCTCCCGCTTCCACCATCACGGGTTTCGTCACCGTCAGCCCCACAAAAAAACCAACTCCCAGCGCCACAATGGCTAATATCGCCATATAACGCCCCAAGCTCTCCCGAATTTCCCTCAAAGCCGTCTTAATCATGGTCGATTTCATGCTGACGCTCTCCTATCCGGCTCCCTGCCATTTACCATTCGATTTCTTCTACGGGTATGATCTTTTCATTCTTCTCCATGCTCAGGATCGTACCGCTCTTCACCCGTATGATCCGATCCGCCATCGCAGTAAGCGCCTGATTATGCGTAATTACCACCACTGTTCTTCCCGTATCCCGGCAGGTATCCTGGAGCAACTTCAGCACCGCTTTACCCGTATTATAATCGAGAGCTCCCGTTGGCTCATCACACAGAAGCAGCTTGGGATTCTTTGCCAGAGCTCTGGCAATCGCCACCCTCTGCTGTTCCCCGCCGGACAGCTGGGCGGGGAAATTGCCCATCCGTTCTCCAAGCCCCACTTTCTGCAGTGTCTGTGCCGCATCCAACGGTTCTCTGGAAATCTGAGAGGCCAGCTCCACGTTTTCCAGCGCCGTCAAATTCTGGATCAGATTATAGAACTGAAATACAAAGCCGATATCATATCTGCGGTATGCGGTGAGCTGCTTCTGATTGTAAGAGGAGATTTCCTTGCCATCCAGGAGAACCTTTCCCTCCGACAGGGTATCCATTCCGCCCAGAATATTGAGGATGGTGGTTTTTCCCGCTCCGGAAGCCCCAACGATTACACAGAACTCTCCTTCTTCAATCTCAAAGTTCACATCCCGCAGCGCTTCTATATCCACCTCTCCCATATGGTAGACCTTTTTTACATGTTGGAATTCCACAAATGCCATAGCCTCACTCCTCTTCTTCCATCATACTCTCCAAATATCCCCGATCCCAAAGAAGAATCTTCAGCTTGCCCGCCGCCTCTACCGCAGCCGCCGTGAAATATTGATTGGTCATCACTGCGCCTACCATCCGGTCGTAATAATCCCTTCCCGCATAGACTTCCTGGACAGCCTTGATGCCAATCGGCGCATTATAGCATTTACACTGCACAGCATAGGTAACACCGTCCTTTTCCGCCAGGATATCGACGCCATAATCTCCGCTCCCTCTCGTCACTTCCACATCCTGAAACCCGTTGTCCTCCAAAAGCTGCGCACAAAAATATTCAAACTCATGTCCCTCCATATCATCCATCTGGAGGCCATGTCTCTTCCTTTTCCAAATTCTTACCGCCCAAAAGGCGCCCAACGCCAAAAGGCACACAATGCCCCCGCCTAAAAGGCAGATCCCGATTACCGATGTCTGTCCCATACAGCTTTCTCCTTCGTAACCTGCAAATGCGCCCCACCCGTACACATATCTGTATCAAATAATCTTATCACATGCATTCCTCTTTCTCAAGCAAGAAAACGGCATCTGCGGATAAAGTTCCTGCCCGGCTATAGGGCTTCTTTGCGGCCGTTCCTTCCGCCGTGTAAATCAGAAAGCCTGGAACCATACGCCGGCCAGATGAGGGCAGGAAAGCGTCCGTACAGACGTGAAGGAATGCAGGAGATTGATCAGGAACCGGTCATGTTACTGCTCAGCCCTCCGCCTATACCGTTTTGTCTCCCTTGTTTGTGCCCCGGTTCCCCAAGCACGGGCATCCGCCTTCTGCGGCGCAGGGTTCGGCTGCATTCTTTTTCCGCAAACCTGTGAGAAAATTGTGCTGTTTCTTGGCCTTGCATGCGGGAAGTTCACCCGCACGCCCTGGCGGCGTTGTTTGACGCCCCATAGGGGCGGAGTTTAGCCGCCATGCGGAGGGCTGATCAGTAACGTAGTCTCACATATAATGCTTATTACTGTATGAATGGCTAGAGTGGGCACCAGGTGTCAGGCCCCCTCATCCGTCCTGGCGCCTAGTCCCGATTCCTGCAGAAAGGAATTCTTATGGCTGGGTACATATCTCTATGAAATGCTCCATGGCCGCTGTGTGGAATTTATTCCGGTGATAGGCGATGGCAAATTGTCTGGACAGATCCAGATCTTCTACCGAAAAAGCTGTAACCTCTCCTCGGTCAATCTCATCCTTAACTAGATAATATGGAAGGACTGAGATGCCAAACCCTTCTTTGACCGCCCGAATAAGCGCCTGGGTACTAACACTTTACCAGATTGGTTCTACCGTAATCCCTTTCTCTCTCATCCGGGCATCAAACAGTTCCCTCACCGCGCTTCCTCTCTCTCGCAATAGTAAGTTCTCCTTCAACAGCGCATCTGTAGTTACACGCTTTACGGATGCAAAAGAATGGCTCGGTGCGCATATCATCACCAGGCTGTCTTTGCGGTAAGGGACAGCTAGAATAAATCTGCTGCGTGTTCTGCCTTCCACCAGACCCAAATCAATTTCATTTTCCATAAGCAGCTGTTCAATGGTATCTGTATTCTCAATGATCACCCTAACACTTACTTTGGGAAAGGCCTCCCGAAAGCTGCGTATATAGTCGGTCAGGAAATAATTTGCGATCGTGATGCTGGAACCGATACGCAGCGTTCCAGCCTCTCCAAGCCTTTCCATCGCTTCTTCCGTCTCATCAAACAACCGCACCAGATGCTGTGCATACTGATATAATTCTTTTCCCGCCTCGGTCACAAGCAGTCTCCTTGAAAAACGTTCAAACACGACGACCCCATAATGTTCCTCCAATTCTTTTAATGCCACACTGACCGACGGCTGCGCGATCCGCAGCACCTCGCTCGCCGCCGTGGTGCTTCCCGTCTCAT
>USKC01000187.1 GCA_900555195.1 uncultured Lachnospiraceae bacterium | reverse complement strand
CACAAACAAGGGATACAAAACGGTATATGCGGAGGACTGAGTAGTAACTACGATGGCGCTATGCCACAGCCGGTGGGAAGGATTGCTGGAGGAGGTGTCTGGACTGTTACCAGTTGCTTTTTCCAGATGCCTATGTATAATGTATATCTGGTGCGGGAAAAGCGATAATGGTTCAAGCAGTTCTGAATATTGATAAAGCGGAAATCAAGCTAGGGGTCTTTGTCCCGCCTACAGTCATATCGTGAAAATATACGTCAGGAAAGGCTTCCAAGTCCGGACATCCGGAGGAAGAAAGAGGTGCTGTTATGGCCGCTGCCAGAGCAAAACATGTGAATGATTTCGGGAAGGACTCCGTTCCGTCCCTGGTTCTGAGGATTTCCATCCCGTTTATGGTCGCTCAGTTTGTAAATGTGCTGTACAGCATCGTAGATCGCATTTATATCGGAAACATTCCCTCAATTGGGGCGATTTCTCTGGCGGGGGCAGGTGTATGCGCCCCGATCATCACTCTGCTGTCTTCCTTCGCCACGCTGATCGGCATCGGAGGTTCCATTCTCTTCTCCATGCGCCTGGGACAGGATAATAAAAAGGAAGCGGAACGGATCCTGGGAAACTGCTTCAGTCTGCTGCTCATCCTTTCCGCGGTGCTGACCTTTCTGTTCCTGTTGAGCAAAGATGTGCTGCTTCACTGGTTTGGAGCCAGCGAGGCTTCTTTTCCCTATGCGGATACTTATCTGACCATCTATACCTGCGGCACCTTTTTCGCGCTGCTTTCCATGGGGATGAATTATTTCATCACTGCGCAGGGCTTTCCTCTGCTGGGTATGGTGACTACTCTGATCGGCGCTGTTGTTAATATCATTCTGGATCCGGTATTCATGTTCGGCTTTCATATGAATATCGCGGGCGCTGCCGTGGCTACAGTCCTGGCACAGATGTCTTCCTGCATCTTTGTGCTCTGCGTTCTTTTCCGTAAAAGCATGCCCGTGCCTCTCCGTTTACGGAAGCCGGAATGGGCTCTTGCAAAACGGATCGCTGCATTAGGTTTCTCTCCCTTTTTGATCCTGGCAACAGACAGCGTCATCATTATCGCCATGAACGCTGTTCTGCAGTATCACGGCGGCCCGGGATACGGCGATACGCTCATCACCTGCGCCACCATCGTCCAGAGTTATATGATGCTCATCACCTCTCCCATGCTGGGCATCACCGGCGGTTCCCAGCCGCTCATCAGTTATAACTACGGCGCCGGCAGCCAGGAGCGCATCCGGAAAATCGTGCTGTGCGTTCTGCTTCTATGCATCGGTTTTACCACACTCATGTTTCTGGTCTCCCGCTTCCTGCCTTCCGCCTTTGTCCGTATCTTTACGGATATCCCGGAAAATATCGAGCTCTCCGTGTGGGGGATCCGCGCCTTTACCCTGATGATTATCCCGCTGAGCTTTCAATACACCTTCGTGGATTCTCTAACGGCCCTGGGACTGACCAGGCTTTCCCTCTTCCTGTCCTTGTTCCGCAAGGCCACCTATTTTGCGGCCACCTGCCTGCTGCCATTCCTATTCACTGCTGCCAGCGCTTTCTATGCGGAGCCTGTGGCGGACGGCATCAGCTTTCTGACCTCCACGACGGCCTACCTGATCGTATACCACCGCTATCTGAAACGGCCGGGAAGTCTGGCTTTGATACGGATGTAGCAGAAGAATGTGACAGCCTGACAGACAACCCATTTGTGCTTGTCAGGCGCACACAAGATTGTCTGAATGATTATAGGGTACCGCAACAGTTCCGGCAGATCTGGGCTGTTGCGGTTCCTGTGTTTTCATTGTTACAGTTCAGCTTTCGGCTGAACTGTAACTGTATCCGGGCATGACTGCTTTCTAGCCAACAGATTATTGGTTTCCCTGTAATGCGCCTTCCAGTCAAAGGAGTTCACTTTTGTAATTCTCTGTTCTCCGATCAACGGTTTGGGCATAACAGAAGCCGGAGGCGTGCTTCCGCAAGTGGCTTTCACCTCAATGCCTCCATATCGATACGGGCTGAATAATGCTTTTCCCATTTTGGACCATATAGAGCGTCTGGTAATACTCCATACGTTCCGGCGTATTCGTCAGCAAAAGATCCGGATAGCCGTCCTGGTGCAGGTTAAGGCACAGCGCATCTGCCGAAAAGCGCTGTACACTCTTAACAAAATATTCACCGACCAGGCCGCTGAGATTCCTCATACCAAGCGCTTCAAAAATATTAATATCAAATCACAGGGTTTCCCGTCCGCCCAAAGGGCATTTCCCATGAAAAGCAAGCTATATTCCCTGGAAAAACCGTTCAAACGTCGTTTCCAGGGCAAGAATCAGTTTTTCTAAATTTACAATGGAAATGTTGCGTCGGCCAGCTTCCACACTGGCCAGATAAGTGCGGTCAATCCCCGCTTTCAAGGCCAGCTTCTCCTGACTCAAATTCTGTTCTATCCTCAGCTGCCGGATCCGGCCTCCAACGATTTCTTTGATCATCCTTCATTTCCCTCTGTTTTCGTTTCTTTCTTCCTCATTGTAAAAAGGAGGTTGTCTATGAGTCAACGGACTATAAGCAACACTCTTTCTCTCACTCAGAAAGGAAGATGCGTTCTCTCAATCATTCCATCGAGCCTGAACGGCATGCAATACCCAGCCCGGCGCACACAAAAAAAGGCGCCCCACCCGCAGTTTTTCCTGCAGGCGGGACGCCTTTTTTAACACCTAAATCGTTACCCGGCATAATCCATATGCCCGAAACCATCTTCTATCTTCAATCCTTCCCCAGCTTCACCATCACCGTAGCATAGGGCTCCAGCGTCACTTCCACCCTGCCTTCATCGGTCATAACGCCTGTTTTCTGCTCCGTGTCGCTGTTATTGATCACCACGAGCTGGCCGCTGGCCGGATAGTATGCGCATTCCGTATAGACGTTATCCGTCAGATATTTATCATCCTCTTCCCTGCCGGCCAGGCGGATCAGATTCAGAAGCATCCTGGTGTTCTCAATGGTCTTCTCAAAGGAAGCCAGATAGATGCCCATCCCTTTGCCGAAGTTATGTACCGTAAATGTAGGGACCTCGCCGTCCTTGGCCAGAACCTTGGTATCCGGATCCGTCAGATAGATCACGCCTTTGCGGTAGTCACCTGTGTTCTTCACATAACTTCCTTCCGGCATGATGCCCAGGCTGTCCTTCGCCTCAAACGCCCATTTCCCATGGCAGATGCGCGCGCCCGTATCTTCATCCACGCCCAGCACTGGCGCCATGCGGAAAAAGGTGTTGAATCCTTCCACGGCAGAAGGTTCGCCCACGCCGATGAACGCGCCGCCCTCATATACGAACTGCGTCAGCTTCTCTACGACTTCGGGATCTTTCCACACATCTCCGCCGCTCCAGGCGCTTCCTGCGAAGCCGGCGTTGATAACCACATCCACCCCGTCCAGCGCTCCGTTCTTCACATCCTCAAAGCTGATGAAAGAAACATCCACAGGCAGGCCGGACAATGCCTCGTTGATATGGATCAGGTCGTTCTTATAGGTCTCATGGAAATGGCCGGACAGCGTCCAGGAACGTAAACGGCCCCAATAATGCAGAACCGCCACCTTTGTGCGGATGCTGCAGGGCTTCCCTTCCGTATGGAACGTGCCGATCGTGCGGAATTCATCCGCCACCTGTTCAATATAGTCGCAGAAATCCGGATAACCCTGCACCAGATGCAGATAGCCGCCGAGCCCAATTCTCTGAATGGGTTCGCGCAGCAGCGCCCTGCGCACGCTGTTCCAGTACTTCTTGGCTTCCAGCGTAGGATCCCCGCCCTCCATAAAGGTAGGCGCACCGCCCAGCCCCACAGGGAACAGGTAAGGATGCAGGCGCAGCTCATGGGTCTCCACCTTTACGCCCGCGCACAGCCTCGCTTCATAACCGGAGAATACGCATTTAATCAGCCCGTCAAAGCCGAATTCTTCAAAACGGCCATTATAGGGCTCCAGGCCCACCCAGCTGTCATCATAGAACACATACGCCTTTTTGCCATATTCATGTACAATATCCACCAGGCTCTTTCCGAAGGAAATCACGAAATCATTGATGAATTCCATCCAGTCCGCCTTCCGCTGATTGCCGGGCATATG
Source organism: uncultured Lachnospiraceae bacterium (assembly GCA_900555195.1). Lineage (GTDB taxonomy): Bacteria > Bacillota > Clostridia > Lachnospirales > Lachnospiraceae > Eisenbergiella. Next base: position 2,202 of record USKC01000187.1, on the reverse strand, counting down.
GGTCACATGCAGCTTACCCTGATTGACGAAATCTTCCGCCGTCATGCGGTAGCCGTACTTCGCTTCAAACAGATCCAAAGCCCTCTCACTCACGGTAAAGTCGTAGGAGCCCCAGTCGGTAAACAGGTTGCGGCGCCTCTCGTCGCTTCCCCAGATCCATACAAAGTTATAGAAAAGGGAAGTAAAGCGCACCACCGTGGTAGCCGGATGCGTCTCACACCAGTTGCGCATCCATTCCTTAAGATACTCCCTGGTCTCGGGATACATGGGATCAATCTGCATCAAATGCTCCTTATCCCAGTTGTTGGTGGTATGATTATACATGGAAATCTCTTCCCAAATCCGGTAAGCGAGAAAACTCACAGTATAGGAATGCCACGGCACAGGCGCTTCAATGGTCACGCTCCCGCTTTCCGGATCATAGCTCCAGCCCTCTTCCAGAAGCGTATCCGTGGTGCGGTCATATACCTGCCAATATTTTCTTGCGTTCTCGCTGTCATTGATCCGGAACTGCTCTTCAAAGAAATCCTTCAGCAGTGAAATGGTCAGTTCTCCGGAAACCGCCGTTACCGGTTCCGTCATCAGGAAACACTGCTGCAGCTTGTCCTGGTTCTCCTTTGCCCAGGCATTGTGATCCCGGATGATGCAGATCGTGGAATAAATCCCATATCCCGCATCCAGAATCTCATCGGACAGAACGGTTCCATCACTGTCCCGGATCACGTCCGCCCCCCATTTTTCCGCCATTTCCAGAGTCAGCTTCTCATACCCAGCCTCTCCTGGAAGGGTAAAACATCCCTTTTTCGTCTTATCGCTCATATTCCATCTCCTATTTCTTCTATCTATTTGAAGGTAACCGTTCAGACAAATCCAAACTGCTGCCTTTGAAGACATCCGCCCTACAGCGCGCCGTCCTTCTCAATCTCTCCCGATACCAGCAGCTTGGAGAAAAACGCCAGCGCCAGACCCTGTCCCCAACCCTGGATCCAATCCCTGGAAATACCCCGGTATCCTTCAATGTCCTTCATCACCGCCGTTCCGCCGGACACGTTCATCACCTTGCCCTCCTCGCTCACATTGGCAAGAAGACCCCTGATCGCCTTGTTGATATATTTGGAATGCAGCGGATTTCCCCTTTCCAGCATGGCCGCCGCAATCCCTGCCGAAGCGGATATCTCCTCATAGGAAAGCGGATCGTCCAGCACCGTGCGCCACAGGCCGTTTTCCGTCTGCAGGCCCTTCAGGGCTGCAAGCTGCTCATTCAGGGAACCGGCCACATCCATATATTTGGGGTAGAGGTAGCACTCCGGCAGGCGCTCCCCCACCTGGGACATGGTATAAGCAGCCCAGGCATTGGCCCGCCCCCAATAGATTCCGGACATGTGATCTTTGGTGATGTTGTTGTAACCATGGTAATATAACCCGCTGCCTGGGTTCTGAAGATATTTGATATGCCAATACCACTGATTCAGCGCATCTTCGATGATCGCTTCATCCTTCAGTTTCACCCCAACCCGCAGCAGGAAGAAGGCCGCCATGAACAGCGTATCCGCCCAAGCCTGTTCCGGAAAATCATTCCCGGCGGACACCGTATGCTGCAGCACCCGTTCTCCGAAACGGAGGGCATCCTTTTCCAGATACTCCACCTTGCTCATCACCAGATCCCAATACTTCTGCTCTCCGGTGGCCTCATACAGGGTGATCAGGCAGTGTCCCATGGCGCAGGCGTTCACCGTCCACACCTTCGGCAGTCCCAGATCGATCAGTTCGTCAATCCGCTCCTTCATCAGCTGCAGGTATTCTTCCTTTTTCGTCTTTTCATACGCTTCGCTGATTCCGTAGTAAGCGACGCCGCAGGGCCAGTCCCATGTCAAATCCATGCTCATGGTTTTATGTACGATGCGGTCGATCACATCTTCGATCTGCCTCTTATCGTATTCCAGCTTCAACATATCTCCTCCGTTCTTGAAACCCTCCGGGGGAAGGCTCCGGCCATCATGCGGCCCCTATTTTCCTATGCTTTCATTATACCTGTTTGCCCCAAACCTTCAATATCCGTATCCGGAAAAAACGACCTTGTTTCTCCACTTTTCATCCCTTATGAAGGACAGATAAAAAATATTGTCCCCTCCGCCCGGCGCATTGCCCCGCCTGCCCTCTGCCGCCCCTGTGCCTTTTCAGGGGGCCTCTAAAAACGCCGGC